>NZ_UCNJ01000013.1 GCF_900473965.1 Synechococcus sp. UW179A
TCGACGCTGAACTCAGGGAAGGCGAAGCCGAACCCGCCAAGCTCGAAGGCTGATCGATTGATCAGTCTCTAAGCCCAGCAACAAGCCTCGCTTTGAGCGGGGCTTTTGTCTTGCGCTGGTTCCAGCGAAAGGCGCATGCCGGCCGTCACGAGCGCAACAGCTTGAAAAGCGCCCACAGTGCTGCCGCCGCAAGCAGCTAGTACAGCCATGACCACTGCAGCAAAATTGCCGCCAAGAGGCCCACGACAAACAGCACAAGAAATCTGCCGAGGGTCACACCAAGCTGAGTAAGGTCTCACCATCTAAGCCAACCCCATTGGCCGCATCGCCATGGCTGTGGTCCGTAGGGTTCTCACCAATGACTGCTGTTTAGATGAACGTGGACAAAGACTTGCAAAAGCAGGCACGCAAAAGCCTGCTTGGCACTGACCCCTCAATCGCCAAATACATGCAGGTGCTTGAGCATGAGGTCTGTCACCTCAAAAACTCAACTCACACTTAAGCCAGAAGATCGAGGTTCTGCAACAGCAGCGTGCAGGCTGATGAAATCAATGAGCCATCAGCTCAAGCAACTCTGAGGATCGCGCTGATCAGATTCGGGCGCTGCCGCAATTCAGAGGTGAACTCGCGGGCCAGGTTTCTGGCTTCCATCGCATCGGAGGCGTAAACGCAACCTTCTAGGGTTGCACCGCTGAGATCCCGGTAGCGCACCAAGTAGCGATTGATCGTTTGCAATGGTGTCATCAACTGGCTCCTGACCTAAGCGAACCCGAAACGGCGCGCGGCGCTCGTTTCAAACTCGCGTCTGATTTGCACAATCGCTTCGCGGGCGAAGGCTTTCTCGTTTTCCTGCGCTGTGATGATCTGTTTGGTGAGCTGACGTAACTGCTCAATGTCCTCACAGGCATCGATCTCACGAAACGACGATTCAAGGTTGAATTTCTGCTCAACCGACAAGTGATGGTTGGTCATGGTGCAGAGATGGCAAAAGCCTCACGTAAGTGAGACGTTGATTAGCTTGCCTCCAACGATCGCCACTCCTTGGCTCGATCGTGACAGTGAAATCCGCCCTGGGCCGAACACACGCTCAGGCTCAGGGCTTGATAAGCCAACCTTTGCAGGTGGCAGCGACGCTCAGAAACCGAGCTGATTGAGGATGCCCTGGCCGGTGAGCAGTTCGGTGCCCAGGCCTATCACGAAACCAAGCATGGCCAGGCGGCCATTCCAGGTTTCAGCGAAATTGACAAAGCCAAAGCGGCGTTGTGTGGTGTCAGTCATGGTTTTAGGTGCAATGGTTTCAGATGCAGAAGTGAATCAGGGAGATCAACCAGCGCAGTTGCAACCGCAGGGCTCATGGCCATGGCATGGCTCCCTATTGAGATGACCATTGGCGCAAGCTTGCGAACAGAAGAGCTGGTTGCCACGCCGCATGGCTTTGGCTTCCTCAACTGCGCAGCTGCAACCAGGACAGGCGCACTGAACAAGAACTGCTGTCATGGATGTCTCCGAGAAGGACCTTTTCTTTCTATGCCTGCCTCACTGCGCTGAGCAGAGGGGACAGCCGACCTCAGAGGTACGGTTTCAGGATCTTTCCGGACGAGTTGCAAAGAAGCAGATTCACAGGTTTTTTTTCATTTGACTCATCCACGCATCACAGAGGGCAACACATCCATCGGGTATCCGTAGCCGTTGTCACCGACGCGTGCATTTGCGCTGGCCAGCATGAGTGCATCTACATCGTTGGAGTTGGACTGATGAAAGCCAACAGCAACCGTTGCCAAGACCTGAACAAACAGCTGGCCATGTACCGCGCCTTCCGCGACATGGATGGCGTGGCAGCCGTGACCCGCGAGCTGCAGATGGACGCCTGCGCCTGCCCAGTCAAGAACTGAGCCTGATCGAGAGACCCAAAATCGTCCGGCACTCCTCAATCGCCGGAACCAGTCGAGACTGCCTGGAGAACGTCAAAGTCGTTGTTCGATCAGCAACTGCTATTTCCAAGGCCTGACGCCATCCAAGCGGCTGACCCGGTCCCTTTCTCCGGGGAGCCTCCCAATGGCATCCATTACATCGACAAGCCGGATGATCTGCCGGATCCCGACTCGATGGCACTGTCCATTGGCTTTGATCTGGAGACGTTCAACCGGCGCACCGATCTCTGGCGACACAAGGCCAGCCTCAGCCCATCTCTCGGTGGAGAAATTCGTCTGGCTCAGCTGAAGACGGCTGACAGCAACAGCACGCTGGTGATTGATGTTGCGGTGATCGGCCAACCGGCCGTTGATTGGCTGTGCACACTTGTGCGCAACCCTGAGCGCATGTTGGTGGGCCACAACCTCCTGTTTGAAGCCACTTTTCTGATCGCTGCCGGGATCAGACCGCTTTGCCAGTGGTGGGACACGATGCTGGCCTGTCAGATCATCGGCGACTTGCCGAGCAACAGCCTGGCCGCCGCGACTGCTCACTACCTGAAGCGTGCACTCGACAAGGGAGAACAGACCAGCGATTGGGGCAATGGCCTCACCGCCAGCCAGCTGCGCTATGCGGGTCTGGATGCCGAGATTGTTCTGCCTCTTGGGCGTGCGCTGCATCAGCAACTTGTGGCCACTCAACAGGTCGCGGTACACCGGCTTGATTGCTCCATGATCAGTGCCTGCGCCGATGGTCAGGTTCGAGGTCTGGCAGTTGATATGGAGGCTGCACTCCAATCCAGAACGAGGGCTCTAAGCGAACGGGAACGCTTGGCATCGGAGGTGCAAAAAACACTCGAGATCGAGAATTACAGGAGTCCGGACAAGTTGCAGAACGCCCTGAGTCTTCACCTGGGCGAACCGATCGACAACACAAAAGACCGGACTCTGAACTCTTTCCTGCCCGATCCTGTGATCGGGCAGCTGCTTCAGCTGAAGGCGCTGGATCAGGAACTGAAAGAGGTGAACTGGCTGCTTGAAGAAGCCAGGCTCACGGATGGCCGGGTCCGTCCCTACTACCGGATCATTGGTGCCAGCACTGGTCGCATGAGCACCAGTGCCCTGATCCGCGAAATCAGCAGTCACGTTCCCTCCGATACCGAGCGGTTCAAAACAGGCCAGAGACAAGGCGAACCCAAAGTCGTGAAACTCGGGCAGTGCGGGTTCAACTTCCAGGGCATCACCGGCGATCGCAAAAAAGCACTGGGCACCGGCAACCCCAACAGCGTGCTGATGGACCTCGACTGGTCATCCATCGAGATCCGTCTCCAGGCCAGTCCAAAGCTTTACAACGACGATGGTCAGCGCAGGATCCTGCTGGAGGGAATCGACCCGCACGCCTACATCGCCAGTCAGGCCTGTGGACGCGAAATCACCAAAGCGGATCCGGAGCGCTCAACGATTGGGAAACGCGCCAATTTCGCCCTGGCTTATGGCTGTGGGCTTTCTGGTGTTCGCCAATTGCTCTCCCGCGCTCGCGGTGAGCAGGTCACGGAGATGGAAGCCCACAAGGTTTACGAGGCTTGGCATCGCTTACACCCTCAGATGAGCCAGGAAATGGAGAAGTTCTCGAGCGGAAACCTAACCGAAGTGCGCAGTATTGCCGGGCGGCGAATGACATTCCGCAGCAACCAGGCGGGCCCGGACGGCATCAGACCAATGCAACCGCTGGGACGAACCAACGGAATCAATTTCCCTGTTCAGGGCTCTGGTCGTGATCTGCTTGCCGCTGCGCTTGGTGACCTTTGGCCTGCGTTGGATCGCTTCGCAGGTGTTCACATCGTTGGCCTGATTCACGATGAGATTCTTCTCGAGGTTCCACGGGATCTGGTGGAGGAAGTGAAGGCCGTCGTCTTGGCCACGATGACCTCAGAGAAGCTTCAGAACCAGTACCTAGGTGACATTCCCCTGGAGGCGGATTGCAACATTGCAGAGAGCTGGGGAGAGGCTCACTGAGAAAGTCGCGTTCATCGACTAAGCCAATTCCTTACAAGCATCGGACAGGTTTATGCGAGTTCATCTGCTACATCCGCCACAGGCGAGATCCACGAAAGGTTCAGGGCAAGACAAGCCCAAGACTTGTTATTCATGGCAGGCAAGGTATAAATATGGTTGACGAATTCTTTTATCTGAAATGCTCACTGGTGCCGATCTACTGGCCAAGGTCAAAGAACTGGGCGATGTGTCCAAAACTGATCTGGCAACTGCTTGTGGGTATGTCTCAAAGAAGAAAGACGGTTCTGACCGGGTGAACTTCACCGCTTTTTACGAAGCACTGCTGAATGCCAAAGGCATCGAACTGGGTGGTGGTTCTGCTGGCATGGGCAAAGGTGGTCGCAAACTCAGCTACACCGCCAAAGTTCAAGGCAATGGCAACCTCCTGGTTGGCAAGGCTTATACAGCCATGCTCGACCTTGCTCCTGGGGATGAATTCGAGATCAAGCTCGGCAAGAAGGCGATCCGCCTGATTCCTGTCGGAGGGGAGGAAGAAGGAGAGGAGTGATCAGGCCACTAGGGCCAATCACCACTTAGTCGTTAGAACGCAGGGTTGCTGGTCAGCCCTGCTTTTTTGTGCTTCAGCCAACCGAAGCGGCCTCAGGGCCTATCAACTAAAGTGCTGCACTAAGCGGATTTTCGGTGAGCACAGAGAAACTCCATTGGAAAGACTTATCTCTTCAAGAGCTGGAGCTCGTTCTGAAATCGGAGGACGTCACAGGTGAACCAGAAGATTATGAATACATCAGGCAAGGCGGAACCTTGCAAGTGCTCAACGACGAGTGTTCCATCGAAATTTCAGTTTCTCTGGGAAAAGAGCAACCAGACGGATTAACTCAGGTTGAGCCAAAGGCCAAAGCCATTGAAGACAATCCACCAAGCTAGAGTTTTAACAAGCTTTGAGTAGACTTTGTTAAGCCTGATTCCTCCTTATTACCTGGCGGCACTCGGACTGGGGCTGGCAGCAATTGTTGTGGTCCTCTTTTATTCCTTCACTCGAACAACCAACTATGAAGTGCAAGAAAAGCTAAAGAAAGCTCAGCTCAGGAAGCAACGGCAACAGGCCAAAGATCTTTAAGCCTTGAACTCTTGTTTGATGATCCAATTCTAAAGGTTGAGCTCCGGGCAGCGAAAATTCCTGGGTTACCAGGATTGGTTGCTGACCATAACTGGCTACTTGTGATTCGTTGTAATGAAGCAACCGGCCATCAGACATGTGATCGCTGGGAAATCTGGCAATTCGCGCGCCAGAATCATTGCTGCTGGGGACATCTTCACAAGAACCTTTTGGCTCCTTGCCAGGGTGTTGGCAGTGGTCCATCGCATTTGATCAAGCAATGGATTGGCGATGATGCTCTGAGTATGGCTGAGAAGATTGAATCCTCACCTAGCAACTACCCCTTCAAAGAGACCTACAGGTACTGGCCCGGCCCGAACAGCAACACGTTTGCGCAATGGATCGTTCGCGAAAAAATGAATCTTGGTAACCGAGCAATTGGAAAAAGTTTCCCTGTTCCAGGCACCGTCTGACGACAATGCCAGCTAGGTGATCGGAGGCATCACTGCTCAAGCGCCTGGATCATCCGATCTTTTGCCTGAATGATCTCAGTCATCTGCTCAGCAGTGCCACCCAGATCCGGATGAGCCGTCCTGGCCGTCAGCTTTTATGCAGCCTTGATGGCCTGCTCAAAGATGTTGCCATCGGCTGGTAAGCCCAACTGTCGGCGATCCACCTCACTGCCTGGCCTGCCAGCCATCCTGTCCGTGAGATCAGACCAAGTTGCGCGGGATTTCGATCTCGCTCGGATTGACGAACGGAGAAACCGCCCCCCGCCAGACACTCTGCGGTGTCTGGCGGGGGACCTCCTTCAAGTGTTGCCAGACGCAAAGCGACACCCCAGAACAAACAGTGACGGATGAAGTTCTGTTCGGGAGAGCCACTGGAGGTGAAGTCGAAGACTTCTCCATAGGGGATCAGATTTTCAAGTTTTGACCAAAAACCTCATCGATCTTGTCGTGACCGTTGAGACCAACAGTTTCAAAAATATCCAGCAGGAAACACGCTGCTGCATCGAGGGTCGTCATCTGCGGAGCAGCTTCAACAGCGCCGTTGATCGCCCTGAGCCGATCCGGTGTGGCCAGCTGCTTCATTCGCTGAATGTGTTCAGGCAGCCGAGCAGCTTCTTCCTGAACTTGACGTCTGTGTTTTCAATCAAATCAAGCAGCGCCTGCCTGCCTGCATCTGACAAGGATCGGTCACGGTCCATCTTCTGCTCGATATTGAAAATATTGATCTGCTTGGCAGTGACACCCGGCAAGTTACTGGCGTCTTTTCTGCAGATCTCCCATCGCCTGGCCTGAAGACGGGCTGCATCCCAGGCGTAGAACTCCGAGCGGTCAAGACGGGCCTGCTTTGTAACGTGCCGCTCAGCCCGGGGCGGTTGTGCTGGAGAAGCCGAACAGCCAGTCACCAGCTGATCGACAACCTTGCCGCAAGTCACGCCCCCTTGTTGAGCAAGACAGTCCAGCAGCTTGATGGTCCGGGGCTGGAGCCAGACCTTAAGGCGTCTCGCCCCAGGACTGGCCGATGGATCGAAACGACCACTAGCACTGTGTTTTGAGGGCATAGTATTCATCGTGATCTCCCGGATCAACTCAACCGATCCGACGACTACTGATCGAACCTGCTTGTCAGCTCAAAGAAAGAACTGGGGGCTGCCGTCAGCCAGGCTGCGCTGGTCTGAGCTGCGGCTGGCCGTGATCCGCTCACCAAGAGAATACAAAAGGGCATCACGGCCAAGACATCAAACAGATGTGCCATAGATGGTTTCCCTGGCAATCATCTGATCATTAAAAACGAAAAGGCCAAGTAAATTCGGTCTACCTGCAAGCATCACATGTCGATGGAGGAATTGAAAAGATTTTTAGTTGCCATGAGAGCCGACAAGACGCTATATGAAAAGGTTTCAAGTTTTGCGACTGCGAACGAGATCGCTTCGATCGCCACCAACCTGGGATTTGAATTCACTGAAACCGAACTGAAATCAATCTCCAATCAGAATGTTGAAGGTGTAAAGATCAAGACACAAGACACTACACCTTCGTATAATTTTGGCGAGGGCGGCAACTGAGACCCCACAAGCATCAATCAGGCATCAGGTATTCCAGAAGCAACGAAAAACTCCACAGCCCAGCAATAGCGATCAATCCCAACAGAATCAAAGTAGTGGGATTCACCACATCGACAGCCTCTTCAGGCAATTCCTTAATTGCATTGCTTTCCATTTGATTTTGCACAAGACTATTAACAACTAAACACATGCTATGCCATGACTCAAGATTTAAGTATTGCCCGATACTTTCGACACTTTTAATGCGGCATTGAGCGGCAATTCAATTCCGGGCTAGTAGCTTTCGATAATTTTTCTTGTCGCTTCCTGTCAAGCTCTTCACAAAGAACAATGAACAAGCCTGTTCATCCAGAAGACAGTACGGACAAAGGTCTTCAGCGAACTCATCAAGCCTTCAGTGGACAATCAAGTCGCCATGGCGAAGAACAGAGGGCTCCCAGCCCCTACCGACGTCGGCGGTTCATTTCATGCTTTGAGGTCTCGCTGAAAGCCGTGAATAAAACAACAACCACCGACGCAAGGCCAAAGCCAAGAAAAACAAGATAATAAGAAGGAAGAATACTTAGCATTTGAGTCGGTGTTTTCATTATCTTAACCAAAACTCAAAAACCAAACTGCACATTGCTACTCAATTCCGATTAATCTATTTCATGAATTTGCATTATTTTTTAGGGGTCTGTCGACGATGTGTTGTCTGGCTTGATCATCAGTACGGCAGCAGCAATAGCTGGGAAAGCACTGTTGCGGCGCCGGTCAGGGCCAAACATCCGTACAGGCGAAGCAGAACTGATCCGCGCCGGCCGACCACCACGTCATGATCGATCGCTACCTGCAGATCTTTCGCATCATCTCCCAGGATTGGATTTGACACACCTGAACATCCAGCAGAAGAGCTGACAAACACTGATGCCATGTTCAACGTGTGGGGACCTGGGCCATCCCAATGCTTCCACTAAAATCACCCGCTCTCGCCTTGTTTGCCGTTGCGCAAGCCTTCACTGTTGGTGTGTTGCCAGGCCAGGCAGCTCAAGACTGTGGACCAGGCGCTCATTGGGTTCAGACTGGACCCATGCTGGGTTCTGGTTATTGCAAGCCCAAGCACCACAGAGACCATTTCGTTTGCGCCATCGGCTATCACTACGCAGGACAAGGACGTTGCGTTCGAAATGGTCCCTGGTGGACGGGCCGCAGACCTGTGAATTGGGGGCCTCATTACGAGCCACGAAACAAATCAGGCAGCGTCACCTTTGAAGGGCCAAATGGAGGCGAGGTCAAGCTGAGATGGTGATCCGCAGCATCAATGAGATGAACCCCTTTCAGGTCGTGTCTGGAGGCTCATATTGTGATTTGATTATTGCAAAAAGAGACCAAGTGATTCACTAATAACAAACCTGCCTGATCAAGAAATAAATCATCGATTAGTTATTATTTGCGACAATCTATAGCAGCCATGAAATCTTCTTGCGACGCCAGGAATATTGATTCAGGCTGAAGGCATGGCCTCTGAATTCACGATTCGCCCCGTCCAACCGGTTGACATTCCACTGATCAACAACTGGGCGCGCAGTGAAGGATTTGCCCCTGGTAGTGGTGACATTGGAATTTATCGCCAGACGGACCGCCAGGGAATTTGGACGGGTTGCCTGGGTGAAGAACCGATCGGATGCATCGCAGGCATTCGTTACAACCATGCCTACGGTTTTATCGGGCTCTACATCGTGCGCCCGGATCAGAGAGGCCGAGGCTATGGAGTGAAACTGTGGAGAGAAGCTCTCGATCACCTCCATGACGTGAGCTGCATTGGGCTCGAGGCAGCAGAAAACAGAATTGATGATTACTTCAACTGGGGCTTTCAACCCGCTTCAACAACGACACGTTGGCAGCTTGAGGTTGACTCACTTCCCCACCAGCTCAGATCGGGGGAAGAACCGGAAGAGCTGAGATTGATGCATGGAGATGGCATCCCTGAACCCAAAATCCAGATTTACGACGCCGATCGTGAGCTCAACCCCAGACCACACTTTCTGTCGGACTGGCTGAAGCACCCAGCCGGCACTGTGACGGCACTGCTCGACAGCAGGCATGACTGCCATGGATTTGCCCGAATCCGGCCATGCCTACTCAAAAATGAAACAGGCTGGCGCATCGGCCCCTTATTAGCGGATTCCCCTGAACTGGCGGAGTTGTTGATCAGGGATCTCCTCAGTGCAAGACAGGGATTAGTGATCATTGATTCGCCGGGGGGCAATGCACTGGCCGCACCGTTGCTGCAGAAACTTGGTTTCACAGTTTCTGGACGCACGCTGCGGATGTATCGAGGAGTGATGCCATCCCGACAACTGGATGAGGTATACGGGCTCGCCTGCCTTGAGCTTGGGTGAGACCTGCCAAAAACAGCAAGTCAGACCTCCGGTCAAGGGCGTAACGGATTCAGCGGATTGGGCTCAGACCGACGAGCAGAGGGGAGCAGCTCCAACGGTCTGAGCGCATCGGATCAGAGACCCAGCGCCATCAACAGTCCTTGGTGGAGCAAGGCCTCGGTACCGATCAGAGCTACAAAGCCGAGCATGGCCAGACGTCCGTTTAGGCGTTCAGCTTTCGCTAGTCGCTCACGGCGCATCTGAGCTGCAGCAAGGTCCTGCCAGTACCGCTCATCAGCCAAAAGGGTTGCAGTTGTCATGGGTGTCTCCGAGTGGGACCAGACCGGTCTATGACCACTGGAGCTGGTTCGGAAGCCGGGACAGCCGCCCTGGAAGGTTCGGTTTCAGGACCTTACCCAGTCGGATTGAAGGGGAGCAGGATGGCCGCTTCTGATCTACTGCTGAGCAGGAATGCATGGACTTGTCAGCCATTATTCATCCTCTGAATGATGTCGGCGACACATCGACTGACCCAGCTGAGGTGGCAGCTTTGAAGTCCAATGAGTCAGAGGTGGCTGATTGGTCGTTCGGGCGCTGGTGGGACAGCGCCAGGACGTTATGGCATCCGCAAATGATTCACTGGCATGGATGCATTTCATCAGCACTGATGATTCAGGTGATGCAAGGCTTTTCGGGCAGCTGTTGCCAGGTTGTAAGTCCAATCTGATGGTCGATTGGTCGCCTAGGTGGGACCGGTGCTGAACGACTCAGCGCCGGGCTAGGCCAGATGGATCCAAGCCTGAGCCGCCGATGGCCCAAGCAAATGCCCTATGCCGACTGAACAGGCATCCACTGGGATTGATGTTCAGCAAGAGGTGATCGTTCCAGAAGCCTGGAAACCCCCAGTTGTTCACGCCAGGCAATCAGTGATTGATCCCATTTCTCTTCCCAGCGAACAGACAACAGGGAAACCTGTAACTCGTGAGCCAGTTGAATTCCAAACTCCACACATCGCCAGATCAGTTGATTTTCAGAAGGCTGAATCAAGCCGTGCGCAATCCAGGTTGTCATTACAGCGAGAGCCCCAGGCGACCTGTAGCGACAGGCGTAATAGGCCGAAGCCACCGCCTCACCGGCGACGGTGTCAGGCAAACCGAAAACCAAATGATGAAAATCATGGGTTCTACGCAGACGATTCGCGAGATATTCCCAGTCTTCATTGGTTTCAGAAACGGATGGGGGCAGTTCCTCCAGATGTTCAGCATCCAGTCGCCGTTGCAGGCATGCCGCCAGACTTGCCGGGGGCGCACTGCGTCGCTCAGCTGGTGATGGCCACGTTGGGTCATAGCGATCTTTCAGAATCAGTTGATGATCTGATTCGCGAGCTAAATCCATAAATCCACGCTGACTCAACTCACTGGAGTCGATGTGCTTCAACATCCGAAAAAGATGATTTGTGGTGTGGTCGGGATCTTTGGCCGTTTGTAAAAAACCCACAGCTGCGTCAAGGGCTATGGCGCGGAATTCCTTGATTGCCAATTGGAAGCCATCAATCTCTTCAACGAATTATTGTTGCGAACACACCCAACCACTCACAAGCTGGCTGCTTGCACGAGCTCAGCCCAGGCCAGTGAATTCCAGTTGTGTGAGCTTTGCGAGAGTTCCCCTGCATCATTGAGGACGCAGTGCAGATTTTCGGACTCGATCAATCCCTGATCTTCGAATGGCTCTCTGCCTGGTTGGTGCTGAACTGGGGCGCACACCTTGCTTTGCGCCAGGGCCTTGCTGAAGACACCCGTGATGGTCATGCGCTAGGAGCGTTCCCCAAGCTCAGCAACCAGTTCACTTACGTGCTGCATTCGCTGGCCATTGCCTGGTTGATCCAGTGGTCGTGGAGGCTACTCCCGCCGATTGGATGATCGCGGAAGCCTGAGCACGATTGCCGGCATTAAACCGGATTGATCCGATGCGTATCGGGCAGATGTGAGACCTGAGCAGTGAGCATGCAGTCGACGATCCGGTGGATGTAGGCAGCCCGGCGCATGTTTTCCATGGTTTGCCATTTAGCTTCGCCCATGGATTGGCGGGCGACTGCGATCGCGGCGAGTCCGGCGAGATTCTGAGCGCGGTCCATGGGCAAAGCCCTATTGACCAGGATCTAACCGGCTGGCTTTTCCATGGCAATCCGCAGATCAGCGAACCCCATTAATCCGTACGAACAAGCTTGCGCATGCCCTGATGGCTGCGGAGATTCATGCCAATGCTTCAGATGCTGCAATCCATGGTCATTCCTCAAAAGTTGACGTCCAAATGACGGCCAGAAAGCTGATCAGCCCATCAACATCTGCGCTGAAAAAATCGGCCTCCGTGAGAACCGAAACGCCTTGCATGATCCAGTCTCCATCAACAAAATGAGACCCGGATAGAAAACTCAGGGATGAAGGAGTTAATCGTATATTTTGCGTCACTAATTTTAACCTTCAAAGCAAAAAATCAATTAGCCGAAATTTAAGCCGTTGAGATCGACAACGACAAAGACAACCTCCATGGATCCAGCTGAAAAGGCTGTAAGAGCAGATATGTATCTTTGGCGGAAAACTTGTTGCATCGGCGTGGAAGACCCGTGCGAATGGAGTTTGTGAAGCGAGCGCTTGCTGGATGAGATTCATTGCTTTGCATTTGTCTCCAAGCACTTTGCGAGGAGTTGGCCAACTCCCAGAGAGTCGACCAGGATCTGACATGGCGTTGTTGCCGGTGCTCGTCATCACCCTGATCAAGCCGATCAGCGCACCGGTGGGCGACAGCGCCTCCAGCCGACCTTCTGCATGTTTTGCCAAGCCTCGATGGCATTTTGCTCGAGCATCCGTCTCTGGCTCTGAGGCTCCGGAGGATGGGGTCTCACCCAGCGATAGGTGCTAAGGACCACCCAGCGACCATGGGCGGTTGAGTGACCATTGCTGAACCTCACCAGCAGCTGCTCATCACCATTCACCAACCAGCCATCTCTGCCGGTCTGCAGCGGTGGTTCATGGGTGGTGTAATCCAGGTTTGGCATACGGGGAGTTTCGCCGTGATCCATATCAACGCGGGGCAGAGTTCACAGAACCTCACTCCAGACGCTGCTCTGAAACGGGTGGGCAGCGGTAACTAGCCAATCAGCTGGGTCAACAGAGCTGCGGATCCCAGTCCCCCGAAAAACAGGGCTGTAGGCAGCATGGCTGGCCAGACCGATGGCTGAGTCGGATCGGACATCAGTTCCCTTCATCAATAACTCTGAGAAAATAAAAGGTTCTGCGATGACCTCGGGTGATGAGCTGATGGAGCGCAGGTCGTATTTGCTTGACTGCCTGGTATCTGAGTGATTCACAAGCCAATCGCTTGGACGACTGAAGTGGAGATCTCCGCACCAGGAGCAGGCGGTTGTCCCCCTGGAAGTGCTGAAAGCATTGCTCGAGATTGAACTGGCGTCGGGTGACGCGACAACCAACGGCACGGATCCCCGCCGTTGATCAAGAGCCTCCCCTGAGACAGGAGGCTTTTCCTGCCTGGATGTCTGCCTACCCGGCGAATCAGACTGAAGCAATGGCACTGCTGTCACTCGCCTGCCGCAAGGATCTGGAAGCCATCGCCATTCCCCGTCATGCCAGCTGGGATCCGGTGGGTCTGATGGCCGTGCGCAGTTATGTGCGCGAGCAGCTGGCCGCTCTCGGGAAGGTGGAGGAACAGCCGTTCAGGCGCAGCAGCCATCAGGGGGTGAATCTGATCCTGAAACTTCCCGGCCGCAACCCCGGGCGCCGGCCGCTGCTGGTGGGCGCCCATTACGACGGGCCCATCCAGTCGGTCGGAGCTGATGACAACGCCAGTGCAATGGCTGCTCTGCTGGAGCTGGGCAGACGCTGGAGCACGGCACCCCCGCGGCGACCCGTGTGGCTGGTGGCCTTCGATCAGGAGGAATGGGGGCTGCTCGGCAGCTCAGCACTGGCCGACCGGCTCAAGGCAGATCGGCAACGACTCAAGCTGATGGTGAGTCTGGAAATGCTCGCCTACACCAGCAACACGCAGAGCTACCCCCACCCCGCCATGGGCAGGCTCTACGGCAACCGCGGCGACTTCATTGCCCTGGTTGCGAATGCCCGTGCTGGCCTGATGCTCTCTCGGCTCACCCATGCCATGGGGCAACACGTGAGAAGCAAAGCGCTGCCGGTGCCGCGCGCTGGAATCGATGTGCCCGCAGTCCGCCGCAGCGATCACAGCCCATTCTGGGATCGGGGGTACAACGCCCTGATGGTGACGGACACCTCCTTCATGCGGAACCCGCACTACCACCGGATGAGCGACACGATCGACACGCTCGATCTGCCCTTCCTGGCCTCAGTGATTGATGGACTAGAGCTGGCGCTGGGGAGACTGTGAAGAATAGGAATGGAACTAGCTGAGTCAAGAGAGCCAAACCGCTTATTTAAACCAGGGAGTGCTACTTGTGAGAAGAATTAGATGATTGAGCAGATTGCACGCGAACAATTCAAACCAAGCAAATTTTTTTGTGACTAGCTTGCGGTTGCCGAACAAACCAATAAGATTTATACAAAACCCAACTCAAAATAATTGATTACCAGCCCCTAGGAAGCGAGTCAGCCTCAGAGACCAAAAAGACCAATTAATTACCACCATTAACAATTAAGTTTCAACACTGAAAAGGGCTATTCCCCTTGACGAAGAAAACACTTAATACAAAGAACATCTCAATTCCAACAACTGGCGAAAGCGCCTAGCCCCGGCCACAGCAAAAAGAAAAAGAAACATTCATTAATGCTCTATTCGCTTCGATTTATCAGCCTATCTTTTGCAGCAATGAACTCATCCTCTGAAAGGACTCCCTTACTACTAAGCGCTGCCAACTCTTGAAGCTCTGCCGCCAGGCCACCTCCTGAAAGCGAAGGCTTTTCGTGATACCTATCTATTTGCTCATCAATAAAGCGTCTGATAATATCGGCCTCATTATTTTTTTCAAGACCCGCAAACATAAAAGTATTCTCATCTTGAGCGGCAGCAAAAACACCTCCCCTAGACTCATTCCCACCCGGCAAAGTGAACTGTATAAATCCACTAAAAACGCTACCTGCTTCTCTGAACTGAATAGCAGTTACCGACCTAAACGGTATGGTTTTAGTACCACTTATTCCTTTGCTTAAAAACCCTAGAGCGCCTCTAGGCGTAATTGTAACTTTATCGGAAAAGACAACAAGATCCTCGCCTACTCCTTGAAGGAAAAACTTTGCCCCCGAGGGAAGCTCTACAGGCTTCTCAACAACAGGATTCAAACTACTGACAGAAGTATCCTGGCCTGAAATATTTCTCTCTTTTGACTTACTTGAGCGATTCAATCCCCTAGGAGCCTTCTCTTTCTGGGAACTTTTTACAGTGAAGGCCATGACCAAATAGGCAATCCAACCTACACCATAAAAAAAGCTAGTGACCACAAAAATGATTCGCCATACATTCGCCGATCCATATCCACTACTTTCAAGGCCAGAGCAGACTCCAGCAAAGACACTGTTTTTTCTTGACCTTGTGAGTGACATAAGACGAAAAGCCTCTTGGTTAATACTTACAATATTACAGCGACATAGAATAAAATCCCCCAAACGGGGGGTTTTATTCTGCTTGATTCTGCAATCATCAATGCAAGGAGAACGCTTCTCCTTCGCTCGCCTCCAACCAATGACCTTTTTCAGAATACTCTCACCAGTTCTCATAATAAGCTCACTTTCCTTCTGCGTTGACAGCCGAATACCAGCGCGTGCGTTCTGGGTCGACGAATGCAAGATTATTCGCGAACAGCATCAGCAGCATGCAAATGCCTCTTCTGCCATGGGAAGAGAAATGGATCGAATGATGGCTCGTGACGGATACTCAAGCTCTTACGCAGCTGACACAAGAGCCCTTAGCAACGCTATGTATAAATCAATACTCAGCGATAATGGATGCAAATAGAATGTTTATCAAGAAGCTTGCTTGGTTCATCAGCAAATAAAAGCATATTGGCAATTTTTAATTATAAACTGAAGACATATACACACCAGGATTCTCCATTTAGTGATTAATACAGGGAGTAATTGGAGCAGGTCTGCGGCGCAGAGAAGCAGAACAATATTCAGAAAATCATGACTACGAAATGCGATTTGAGGCGCTGACCCAACGGCACTATGCTCAGGCTGCTGTGCGAACTGAAGCTGGGATCCGGTGGGTCTGATGGCCGTGCGCAGTTAAGTGCGCCAACAGCTCGCCGCACTCGGGGATGTGGAGGAACACAGCTTCAGGCGCGGCAGCCATGAGGGCAGTGGCCATGGCAGTTAAGGAGGAATTCAAGCCATTGCATCCTCTAGCACGAATTCGTTCCAAAGATGCTGGGACTGATTGCTGTTAATGGATCAAAAAAAGGCCCGGCATCCCGAAGCCATCACGCACCATATGATTCGAGCTGCAGTGGTCCTTTTCATCACGGCTGCTGCTGCCGTGACGTATTGGTCAGTGCGCAATCTGAAGAACGATATCTCGGTACCAACGACCGAACCAATGACTCAACAAGCTATGCCCCGGAACTCATCTCGCTGAAGAGATTTCTTCGAATGATCGAAACCATTGTCTGCACATTGGACATCAGCAACTCGTTTGCGGAGGTTGCAGACAAATCCGATCACGAGGAGGCATCTGGTCGATTGTTTTTTGGGGGCTGGCCTTGATCTGGCAAGCCATTTCCTACAACCATCGACCAAAGCCGATTACCGAGGATGAGATCCAAAGCGAGATGAAGAAATTGGGTTCGTGATAGCTGTCGCAATCAATCCAGTCGTCAGGCGTTGTGCCGATTGCCAACCGAATCGGACTGTCGCCCGAGCAGAGGCACCTGGATCTAGCCGCTGCCTTCCAGCACTCGGCGAGACGGTCTCGCCGAGTGCTGGAAGGCAGATCTTTCGGATCAGAACAGCTTGATCCTGATGGACGGTGCCGACGGCTTGGACTTTGTTTTCGGCTCAGCAGGAGTGCTGTCCGAATCGGAATCGCTCGAGCTGCCGTACGTTTCGCCATAACAATCAGTGATCACAGCCTGATTTCCTGCTCGCACATCACTGAAGCTCACATTCAGATTGATCACTGAAGGGTTCAACATCACGGCCTGAGTCGACAGCACTGCATAGTTGCCCGGCTGAGTGCCATCAACAACGGTTCCTTTTGGAGGTGCCCAGGTGGCTGAAAACGTTCCACGGGTGACATTGGTGCGAATCGGTTCTTCGCAGTAACCGGCTTTGGTGAGATCGGCGCGAATCCTGGCCAGCAGTGCTTCAAGGGTGGTGTTTTGATGACGGCTATTCAGCGCCAATTGCCCCAGCGGGTTGGCACTGAACATCATCTCGGCATTGGATCCCAGGCTGGGAGGAAGGCTTTTGAGCAGCTGTTTGACCGGCTCCGCTGAGACAGGAATGAAGCCTCCGCTCAAAGCGGCGAAGAGCGATAACGCTGCGATTCTGCGAATCATGTGTCAATCAACCTGTGATCAAAAATCTAGGGATCCACCACCTCGATCACGGCCCCTTAACTTCTCTTATCCAGCGGCATCAAGAACGGTTTCGCTCCATTGAGTGGCCGATCAAATGTGAACCGACGATGGCCCCTGCGTCTGCCCGCTCTGGACCACAAAGCCCTGATGGTGACGGACATCTCCTTCATGCGAACTCCGCACGACCACTGGAGGGGCGACACGATCGGCAGGCTGGTTCCATCCTTTCCGGCCTCAGTGATTGATGGAGTGGAGGTGGCGGCATGAGCTATAGATCATCAAGAACGCCGAAATCGTGTTTTGTGGATTCCGCTGAATTGAAAGGGTATTTTTCCAAACGTGTCAGCCTGAGCAGTGCTGATTTAGCGGCTATGGCGCAATTATTTGCGCAATTGTATGGAGAGTTTCAAACCGAAATCGTCCATAGAGTTTGCTGCACTGATGCGATCGATCGGCCATACATATGGGTTGATCCGCTGGAGGGTCGCAGCTCACATGTGATTTTGTTTTTTCATGGTGGTGGATACACGATGGGAAGCTCGAAAGATCACATGCAGCTGATTGCATCTCTCGTTGAACTGTCTGGAAAGACATTTTTAGCGGTTGATTACCGGCTTTTCCCTGCAGTCACTTTTCCCGCTCCTCTTGACGATGCTGAAGCCTCTTACCGCTGGCTGCTTGAGCAAGGATTACCAGCATCCCGCATTGGTCTGGCGGGCATCTCAGCGGGCGCTGCCCTGGTGACGCAGCTGGTGCATCGTTGCGCAAAGAAGTCTCTGGGATGCCCTGCTGTGGCCATGGTGATGTCGGGCCTGCACGATTTTCGCTTTGATCGCCCATCAATGGCTTTCAATTCCTGCCTGGACCTTGTCTCCCTGAACAGACTGGAGTCGATCGTTGAATTCTATTTCCCTGATCAATCATCATTCGAATCTGATGATGTGCTTTGCATCAATCAAAATTACAACCACTATCCGAAAACATTATTTCAAGTTGGTGATCAGGAAATATTGTTGAGCGACGCCATTGAGATGCATCAATCCTTGAGATCACAAGGTCATGATGTGCATTTAAACGTTGTTCCAAAAATGATTCATTGTGGCCAGATGTTTGCTCGCGACTATCCGCCCGGACAGTCAGCTCTCGAGCAGGCGGCAGGCTTCATCAAAAGTGCATCGGAGTAATGCTCGATCCTGATCAAAAGGCGCGCGCGAAGCGCAACGCAAACGACACCAGAGCGGCAATCAGGTCAGCAGTAACACCAAAAAGATCCGGATGGAGGCTCAAGATCATGACGCGATTGATCTATGAAGGGTGGTCGCACGACGACGGGCCCGGAGGCAACAGCCAGACGGCCGGGCAGGTCGTCATCTCCACGGCTGGAACGCAGCCGTATCAACCAAGGCATTCGACCAGTCCATCAGCGCGAACCTGATGCTGTGCAGAAGCAGACTCACCGCTTCAGGTCAAGCTCAAGTGAGGTGTTCTGCTCACGGGCGAGGATCTCTGGACAAGCAGATCACTACAGCCTCTAACCACCATCGACAACCTTGCTGATCAGATCCTTTGATCTCCGCCGAGAGCAAATCAGCTAATGAAGAGATCAAAGAGGAATCAAACTGATCCAGCCTGGACCTGAGAACTTCGAGAAGTCATATGACCACTTCATTAACGAGCCGCTGTCATGAATAACACTTTGAGTAGAGTTGTGAAAGCAATATTCCCGCCTTAATCATTAGCCATGGGTCATTCCACGGGATCGAAGATATTCAACCAGGCCACATGGCTTGCACTGACTCTCAGCACAGCCTGTCTTCTGACTGAGAAGTCGGTGGCAAACCCGATCGAAAGCGGCAACTATCCGATCGAGGAGTCCACCATTGAATCCATCCACACCGCCATTCAAGAGGGAGTAATTGATTGCGAGCAATTAATTGAGAGCTACTTGAATCGGATCAAGAAATATAATTTCAGCCTTACAAGAGGAGCTCCTCTAAACGCATTTGTTGCACTGAATCCGAATGCAGTCAGACAGGCAAAGGCTCTTGATAGGCGCTTCCAACAAAACAATGAATTGACGGGCTTTCTTCATTGCATCCCGATTGCCGTCAAAGACAACATTGATACCGTTGACACTCCTTCCACATCCGGATCGCTGGCTTTACTTGGCTCTCAGCCAGTCAGCAATGCTTTTCTGGTGAATCAATTAAGAGCCGCTGGTGGCATCATTATTGGCAAAGCCGCCATGGATGAATTCGCTTCGGGTGGGGAGGGAATCAGTGGCCGTAGTGGAAGAATCGGCAATGCTTATGACCCCAATCAAAACTCCGGTGGCTCAAGTGGAGGATCTGCAGTTGCGGTGAGTGCGAACTTTGCAGTACTGGGGATCGGCACGGACAACAGCGGCTCGGTGAGAGTACCTGCAGTCTTCAACGGCGTTTACGCGATTCGACCAAGCACGGGGCTGATCAGTCATTCAGGGATTCTGCCGAGAGGCAACCGGGATGGAGTGGCAGGCGTGATGGCCAGGTCCATTCCTGACCTTGCTGCAGGCCTTGCTGCGATAGCCAACAGCTCTGATCCAGATGATGATTTAACGACATCAGTACCGCGCAAAGATTCCTATGCCAAGCATTTAAAAAATGCCTCACTTGATGGAAAACGAATAGGCGTCATTCGCAGCGTTGCAGGCAATGCAGTTTTTGACACCAACGACAAGCCTTCAGTGGCTGTATTCAATCAGGTCAAGGCCCGACTCAAGAGTCAGGGTGCATCTCTGGTTGAGATCGACCTGCCCTTGTTCGACTCGAACAGAGCTAACAACATGGCGGGCGAGGCGGAAGAAGTTAACCAATACCTGAGCTCTTTTGCATCAACCAGAAAGAGTTATCAGGACATATGCTCATCAGGCCGTACACGGCTGAGCGAGAAAACCTGCTTTGGACACATTGAAAGTCTTGCTCCCAAGTACAGCGAGCAATACGCTGCTGCGTTAAACACTTTTGAGAAGAACAAAAACTATCTGGAAGGGTTGATGAGAAAAGATAACGTTGATGCCTTACTGATGCCTCTCAGCTCCTGGCAGCCACCCAGCTATTACGATGATATGTATCGCACAGCTACAACGGAATCGCCTGTTGCATCGAACTCCGGATTGCCGGCCATTGCCTTGATTGCCGGTTGGACACCAGCAACTCCAGCGATGCCGATCGGTTTTGAATTGATTGGTTTTCAATATGGAGAGGGTGATCTGATCGGCCTCGCGCAGGCCTATTCCTCCGGACTTCCTGGCAGGCCTTTACCTGAATTGAAAGCAGGCAACGGTGACTTTTCCTTCGAGGAAATATGTGTTCAGGGAATCAATAACTTCATCACTGAGGCTGGCTGGCGCAGTTATCAGCAGTTCCTCAAGAATGGTGATGGTGAGACGATTCGGCCAGCTGCTTATCAGAGGTTTTTTAAGCAGCAAACACAACAATTCGCCCAAGACAATCAACAGTCTGTCCAGGCTTGTCAGTGACGGCACTGCTGATCCAAGTTGTCCCTGCCGCAGGACCCCTTACCGGAAGATCTCAACTTGATGCATTGGGCTGGCGGGCCTGTCATCACTGCAATGGTTGGACCTGGAAGCCATCGCAGTGATGCTGGATCCTGATCAAAAGGCGCGCAGCGCAACGCAAACGACACCAGAGCGGCAATCAGGTCAGCAGTAACACCAAAGAGATCCGGATGGAAGCTCAAGATCATCTCGCGGTTGATCTGTGAGGGGTGATCTCACGACGACGGGCCTGGAGGCAACAGCCAGAAGGCCGGGCACGTCGTTATGTGCGGGACTCGCATGGAACCGGGTCAGCTGGAGGCCTAAACAACTCACCAGAGAAGACCAAGAACAAGTTGGAACCATCAACAAGCACTGCAAAAGTGTTTGACAAAAAGCAAACACACCAAGTCCTCCCTGCGGGCTTTCAATCTTCATTGCAGCCATACTCAGAGCTCTGGTGCTGTGATGCATATCTGGAGTAGTGCCGATACAGCAGCAACTCCGAACTACCGATCAGGCTGATGTCTCCTTTCCATCAAACAAGTTCGTGAGCAGTTGCCAATTCTCCATTCCGTTGCCACCAAGGGTGAGTGGGAAGCGCTCTTGGTGGGGCGCCCACGTCATGAGGACGGAGGCGGCTTAGGTCGCCCCCCTCTTGATGCAATCAATTTGCGATTTCCAGCCTCAGGCGGCCTTGCTCTGCTCAGACTCCTCTGCTTCTGCTTCGGCGCGCAGGAAACGTTTACGCTGAGCTGATTCATAGCCAGACAGTTCAACCCGTTTCTTCTCGATTGGTTTGCGATTGGGCTTATCCAAACCCATCAGCAGGGGATGAATTCCTCTTCGGCTCATTGAATTTGTCCGTTTATTTGGATTTCGCGTCCTGGTCGGATGACCATCCACGTGAAGAAATAATGCCGCCCCCCAATCAGCAATGCGGTGTGATTGGAGACAAATGAAACTAATCTTCGATCACTTTGGAGTGATTGATCTCCAGTCGCAAAACCTCTTTGAGCTGACACTTTCACCCACTTAAAACATCTTCAGCCGTTTTGACATCCAATCACGGGCTTGATGAGCTGCTCCAACAACAGTCTTGGGTGGTTGTCGCAGTCAGACTGCCCCCAACCGCACCGCAACGATGCTGACTGAGCTGGCCACCAGCCTGATCGCCATGGCGGTTCCGACAACCATGGGCACTTGCCCTCAGGGAGTGATCGAACAGCTCGATGGGCTCTACCGCTGGCAGGTGCAGCGTATGGACAGCAACGAAGACCGGGTCAAAGCGCTCTCCAGCCAGCGCCAGCGTTTCACACCATCACTGTTCAGGTTGCTGATAGAGGCAAGACAGCTCACACCCTCAAGCGATGGTCGCTTCCTCGATTTCGATGTGTTCAGCAACACTCAGGTTGCCACCTTCGGAGCCAAGGTCAGCGGCTGCAGTGCAGAAAACGGAAACAGCATCCAGGCAAGGGTGGATGTGGAGGCCGGCCTCACCGGCAGACCCAGCGGAACCCCACGCCGGCTGCTGTATGAGATGAACCAGGACGGCGCAGGCAGCTGGCGCATCAACAACATCACCTATCTCGATGGGAAGGTCTTTCAGCTGAGGAGCTTTCTGCAGGAGCTGGTGCATCCAACGCACTGAACCACACCCCCACGCAGACGCTCAGCAACGGCCAAGCTGATGTGCAAAGCCAACGTCGCCGCTTGCCTAGCCCTGTTCCACTACTCAGAGCTCTGCTACTGATGCTTAGTGCCAGCAGCCTTGCGGCAGCTGCAGCAGCACCGGTCAGCCGTGACGATCCGGAATCCGCCGACCCAGACCGCAAGCCCATCTCCACAGCCGCTGGCTCTGCGGTTGTCGTCACCGCCAATCCACTGGCCAGTGCGTCGGCACTGAGCGCCCTCAAAAACGGCGGCACAGCCGCGGATGCTCTGGTCACAGCTCAGGCTGTACTGGCCGTCGTTGAACCACAGAGCTCTGGCCTCGCCGGTGGTGGATTCCTTCTCTACTGGGATGGACAGCACCAAACCTTGGAGGTGCTAGATGGTCGCGAGGTCGCTCCCGAACGTAGCCGTCCTGGAGACCTGCTGACGCCAACCGGACAACCCATGCCTTGGCGAGACGCCACGGCCAGGCTCAATGCAATCGGCATCCCCGGAACAGTGGCGCTGCTCTGGGACGTGCATCAACAGTTCGGGCGCCTGAGCTGGGCAAGCACGCTGCAACCGGCGATCAAGCTGGCCAGGGATGGCTTCAGCCCAAGCCCGCGACTGCTGCGCTCCATCAGCCTGGCCCAGCGCATCGGAGTGAGTCACAGCAAAGCGTTTCAGGAGCTTTATCTACCCGGCGGCAAGCCACCGCCTGCTGATCAGCCCTTCCGCAATCCTGCCCTGGCACGCACTCTGGTGTCACTGGCGCATGACGGCGGACCTGATTTCTATCGAGGCGCTTTAGCCCAGCAGATATTGAGGGAGATGGCCACGCTGCAAGCCAGCGAAGCTGAATTCCGCGGCTGGAGTGACACCGATCTAGCCACTTATTCCGTGCCGCGTCGCCAACCGCTTTGCAGCGAGCAACTGAAGCACCAAATCTGCACCATGCCACCACCGAGCAGCGGCGGCGTGGGCATGTTGCAGACCCTGGCCCTGCTGAGCCAGGCCACGGATCTGCCCGGATCCAGCGCCGCTGATCCACAGACCTGGCGGCAACTGGCCAAAGCCCAGACCTGGGCGGATGCCGACCGCCTCTATTGGGTGCATGACCCGACCGATGGGGGTGTTCCCGCCGCGGCCTTGCTCGATCCGACCTACATCAAGACCCGCGCCGAATCCATGCAAGCCACACCCGCAGTCCAACCCAAACCGGGGCTACCAGCAGGACTTAATCACTATCCCTACGGCCGCCCAGACAAGGGCCGCGAACAGGGCACCACCCAGGTCACGATCGTTGACGGGTTTGGCAACATCGCCAGCTACACCTCGTCGGTGGAGACGGTGTTCGGCAGTCGGCACCTGGTGGCCGGCATGGTGATGAACAATCAGCTCACCGATTTCGCTTTTGAGCCACTGGTTGACGGACTATCGGTAGCTAACCGCCGCCTGCCGGGCCGGCGGCCGATGTCGTCGATGGCACCGACACTGGTGTTCAAGAACGACCAGCCGGTACTAGCACTCGGCAGCCCCGGCGGTCGCAGCATTCCCCATCTGCTCAGCCGGGTGCTGCTCTCCTCACTGATCTGGAGGGAACCACCACAGCGGGCCGTGGGGCTTCCCCATCTCTCCAGCCGCGGCCGCACGCTGGTGCTGGAGCAAGATCCACCGCTGTCCTGGCCGCTGCCACCCGACCAGCTCCAGAGCGAAGCCACAGACATACGCCGTCAACGCGTCGGCAGCGGCACTGCCCTGGTGCAGAGGATCAACGGCCGCTGGCATGGGGCAGCGGACCCCCGCCGGGAAGGCACATCCCTGGCGCTGCCTTAAACCACCTCTTAATCAGAAAGTCGGTTGCCGTGAACTTCTGCCCTCCACGGCAAATGCAGCCCTGGACCTCGCCGGCGTCGAATCCCCGCAGCGATGAAGACTTGCTGGCCTTGCGGATAGCGCCATAGTTGCAGCGTTTCACCTGCACGCTGTCACAGCTGCGCAAGGCCTGAGACAGCGGCGGCTATTCGGCCAAGGCCCCGGGCTCAGTTGAATCCGCGCCGCCAGCAAGCTCCCCGGCAGGATCTGTTGAAACCACTGCACTGGCCGAGCGAGGGATACAAACGGTGCTACTACCCACAGTGATGTAACCAGAATCCAGGGCGCACCTGCCTGGGTCCGTATGAGGACGCCATTGAGCCTGGGCCGGAAGTATGGAAGTCGCGGCCAGAACGGCCAACAGGTACCGAGCCATGCATGACAGGACAGGGGACTTTTCTATGTGTGCATCTCTGCATTTGTGATGTCAAGGACTCTCAGCAACACCTCACCACGCGTTCAACCAGTCTTCAAACCCGGCAGGTCGAGGCTCTGATCTGGGTTCAAGCCAGTGAGCCAGACCACTAACTGCGAAACACCAGCTGCCTCGCTAGAAGATTTCGTGACTGCTGCTCCATGCCATGAGCTCCCGTGCTTGGTCCGATGCATACGTCACAGCCGATGGAAGCGATCTGAATGCCGAGGCACTGCTTGAGGCCTTTCAATCCAGCAGCGGTCTTGGCGACCTGAGCGACGACGAGACCGACATCGTCCTCTCCGCCATGGCAGCGACGCTGTGGTCCTATCCACTGAATGAAACCCATCGGTTTTACAACCTCGACACGGTTGCCCAGGCACCAGCCAATGAGCTGTTCAAGCCAGCATTTGCTGCCAGCTGGCTGAACAAGAATTCAGCGCCAGCTCCGAATGCCTCGGTGCTCTACATGACCGCCTGGCTGGACCTGAGCCAGCTGAGTGACAGCGATCATGGAGAGCAGGTGTTGCATCTGCCTGCGAACCCGGATGATCACTACTACGTGCTCGCTGTTCTCGACAGCTACATCAACACAGTTGGTTCGTTTGGGACAAGAGATCCCATCGACGGTGATTCCAAGACCCCCCAATTGATCCTTCTGGCAGGCCCTGACAGCCCCTATTACGACCAGGCCGGCTCAACGGTGGAGATCACCGATGACACAGGGAATCAAACCAGCATGCATGTGCTCCAGGTGGACACCTCGCGAGGATGGATCACAGCGCGGATCAACACCAACACTCTGGATGCAGAGACGATGGAGGCAACCCGTTCCTTCATCAATGGCAGCGAGAATGGGGCCAGAAAGGGCTTTCAACTCACCTCACTGAGCGACTTCAAGACCAGTGGAACGGTGCCTTACGCATCGCCGATCACCGAATCCTCCTCCGGTGACGATGTGGATGCAGCAAGTCGCAGATGGGGGGACATTCCGAAGTCCGCCTTCAGATTCTTCGAGCAGGTCGATCAGGCACTGACGCTGAATCCTGTGCCATCCGAACTGGATGCTCAGACCAGCACCACACCCGCGTCGTATCAGATCTGGGTCGACAACCAGAACGTCAACCAGGATGCTGTCGACAGCAGACGCTCCTACCAGCCACCCTCCGCTCTCGGCGCTGAGAAGCAGGCCGCACTGAACAGGCGCTTTGCCGCAATTGGCCTCAACCTCAGCACAGGGTTCACCAAACCCAGCTGGTCCGCCAGGGACGAAGTGATCTTCGAAGCGTCCTACCAGGCCGCCCTGGAGCTGCTTCGTGCGGCCACAACAGAACTTGTGAGAGGCGAGAAAGACACCAACAACGGTTGGAACATCACCAACGACAACATCGGTGTCTACCCCAACGACTGGAGTTCATGGCTGGTTCGAGCCGGCACTGCTGTGGATGGTGGTGCCGCCAACATTCCCAATGACGCGGTGTATCCCACCACTGAAATTGATCAGCACGGTGAATCACTGACAAGCACCTACACCTACAGAATCACCATCCCATCATTCCGGCCGGAATCAGAAAATCCTGTTGAAAGCAATGGACCGGCGCAGGGGTTCTGGGCTTACACGATTTATCAGCCGAATCCCGGCAATGCCTACCAGCCGTTTCTGATCGAAAACGCCATCAGCAACACGACCTATTCGCCGATCAGTGCCACCGCCACGCTCACAGTCGACGGCAAACTCAAGACAAGCACACCCGGCAACTGGAATTCAGGCACAGCCGAGGGCACAGCCTTGATCACAGACTCAGAGATCGACGTTGAGGGCTTGGATCCCGACACCATCTACTACGTGAAATCAGCGGAGTATCTGGATGACGGCAGCAATCTGCTGCTCACCTTGTCGTCCGACTACGAGCCTGAGTTCAGCAGGCGCGGCATCCCCATCGGCGGAGGCGGCTCGGCCGGGGATCCGACCAATATCACCGGCTCAACAGGCAGCTCCATCGGCTTCGGCTGGATCAATCCTGTGGCTCAGCTCGGCTCCAATCAGCAACAAGGGATCAGCAGCTCTGACACCACGCTGCAGGCGCAAAGCGATGGTTCAATCCGCCTGCATCTCTCCAGCCTTGAACCGCAGAGCGACCCACAGAACTGGCTGCCCACACCGCTGGCCATTGGCTCAGGGTCATCCGATCCAAAAGAAGCCAGCAAATTCCAGGTGATGGCGCGTTACTACTGGCCCACGAGCGATGGACAGTCGATTCTCAACAAATCCGCCCCTGAGCTGTACCTGCCGCCGAAGGTGGAACGCCTGGGGCTGAACCGGCTCGAAACCTGGAGTCTCCTGAGCGACTCCGCTGAAGAACGGGTGAAAGCCGAAGATGCCGCATTCGGATCCACCACCCCCCTCCACATCACATCGCCGTTCAACGGCGATGTCGTTGGAGCCCTGATCGACCTCAGCATCCTGCCCCAGGCCCTCAACGGCCAGACCGCAACGGTGAATTACAGCTACTCCCAAGACAGCGACGACGACAACAGGCTCTTCTTCTATGCCATCGACGACCTCACCGGCAGCATTGACGGTGTCCTGCCCGATGACAGCAGCTACCTGGACAAGGCTTGGGAGAGGCGGATGAACCCCGAGTCTCCGATTGAAACGAGCATCGGTTCGATCCAGGAAGGGGACATCCAGCTGAAGGCCGGTCAGCTCTACGCCCCGATCGTGCTCAACGGTGAAGGGTTGATGTTCACGGCATTCGACAGCGCCAACGCCAACGGCTACCGACATTTCGATCTGCTCAGCGGCAGCAGCTTCGCCTTTGAGGATCAGCTCTACGGCAGCAGTGAACACGACCGCAACGACGGCTTGTTCTCGATTCATTCGATTGACCTTTAAGCCAAAGCGCCACCTCCGTTCGTCTTGACGATGGCAGAATCGGTCTGGGACCTAGCGAGCCAGCCAGGGCCACTCGATGCCGAGGGTCTCCAGCGGATCCATCACCAGCTTGTTGAGCGCACGCCCCAGCAATACTTGCGGCTCATCGGAGCGGATCGGGATCACGGGATGCTGCTTTGTTCTGGGTACGCCGTCACCGAGCACGATGCCGCGCCGCAGCAGCGAGTTGCCCGCCTCCAGACCACACACGTAAGCGCGTTCCTGGCACAGCCCCTTGGCACCATGCTCTCTTGCGCCCATCCGCACCCAGTCGCCGGCGCAGACCACCGGTGCCAGGGACGTCTCCAGCGGTGGTCGCTTGCTGAAACTCCCCGGCGAGAACAGCGACACCGAACCCGGATAGCGCCGCACCTCCTGATCCACCACTCGGGCCTCAGCGAAGGCAGGCTGCGCCATCGGCAGCAGATCCTGCATCAGGCAGTCGACAATCTGCTGATCACTGAGCTCCGCGATCGCCGAGGCGTTGTAGAAGTCGCTGGCGATCACTGATCCCTGTGGCGTCTGACCGCCCCAGAGCGCCGACTCGGCACCCTTCTGCAACTGATCGAGCATGAAGAAGGTGGCACCGGAGCCTTGCAGTGCATTGAAGCGCGAAAACACATTGGCGGGATCGGCAACCGCCACGTAGCGATCCAGCCACAGACGCACCGACACCACATCGATGCTTCCGAGCGTGCCGGCCTGCAACAGCTCCGGCGCCAGCACGCCGCACTGCGGCGACTGCGCCATCAGGGCACCCATACCCTTGGCTCCCACCGCCAGCACCACCGCATCCACTTCATCGAGCACAGCGCTGCTGCCTGTCATCAGGTTGCGGGTCTCCAGCGAACGAATGCTCTGGCCGTCGGCAGACATATTCAGCCTGGTGGCTAGCGTTCCGCCCAGCACCTCCAGTTGGTGCTGAGCTTGCAGTTGAGCACTCAGCGGTGCAATCAGTTGTTCAGCGATTGTCTTGCTGCCGATCCAGCGCACATCAAACGAATCCTGATGGGCCAGGGCGTAGTAGTAGAGCAGCTCCATGGTCACCGCCGCCGAGAGCTCTTCCGGCGGCTTGAACAGCCCCACCAGCAGTGTGGGCCGCAGGAAGTCGTCGATCATGCGATCACTAATGCGCAGTTGTTTGAACAGCGTCAGCGCATCGATTGCGTCGTAGCTCCTATACACCGCATCGCTGCGGTTGAGATCAAGCATGGCGTAGAGCAGGCCGGCGATACTGAGCCGGTCAGGCAGCGGCAGCCGCTTGAAGTTCTTCACCGTGGCCAGCACCTGCCCCACCGGACTGGGCAGCTGCGGCGCATCACCAAATACGGGTGCCGTGGCCTCCAAACCTTCCGGCGACCAAAAAGCACTGGTGGTGAAATCGGTGTAGATCGGGCCGAGCCCCAGCTCATCGGTGAGTGAATTGATATTGGGGTAGTCCTTCCAGAAGCCGCGGGTGCCGGCTTCAAACGGTTTGCCACTTTCGGTGGTGATCGGCTCACTAACGCTGGGATCCGCCATCCCATCGATCAAGGTCACGCGCACACCGGCTTCACAGAGCGCCTTGGCCGCACCCCAACCGCCCCAGCCAGCGCCCACCACCACCACATGCGATTGCTGTTTTGCTGAAAAACCCGTCTCGGCCATGGCGCTGCTGTGCGTGGACACAAGTTAGGGAGATCAGCCGGTGCTTCAGGTGCTGAGGCTGCGCGTGATCAACTGCGCGGAGAGCTGCCAGAGGGCTTCTGCCTTCTGCAGATCGGCCCCCTCGACACTGGTGTCGGTCGGCTCCAGTCGATGCCCACCGAAGCTCACGACTTTGTTGGTGAAATAGCTGAATCCGGTCGGGATCTCAGGATCATTCACCAGCTGTGCCAGCAATCGGCCAGCGTTGTCAACGGATTCAGTGATGCGCAACAGATCACGAGCCACAAACGCGAAGGCCCCCATGCCCAGCGGATTGCTGCGCTTGTTGTACCGAAAAAAGCCGCCGCTGTTGCGGGTGATCACCAGCCCTGGGCTCCAGGCGATCACCGGCATGGCAGCATCCAGCTGCCGGTTGAGCTCGCGCGCCATCAGCACGTTGCAGAGCTTGCTGTCCTTGTAGGCCTTGTTGCCGTCGAAGCGGGCGCTCCCGTTCAGCATCGCGAAGCCAGCGCCGGCCCGCAGACCCTCCAGCTCTCCGAGATCCGCAGGCTTGCCCACCTTGCCGGCACCGCTGCCGGGGTTGTGCACCTCTGATGCGGTGATCACCAGCCGCGGGCGGGCTGCCCTCTGAAGCAACGGCAGCAGCCTCATCGCCATCAGCTGATGAGCCAGCTGGTTTACCGCAAAGGTGAGTTCGATGTTCTGCGCCGAAAACTGTGCTTCGGAAGCACCGGCGTATTGCAAGCCAGCATTAAGCACCAGGGCATCCAGCGCTGTTTCGTCTGCCAGCAGCTGGTTGCAGACCTCCTCGACGGCAGAGAGATCAGCCAGATCGCAGGTCACAGAGCGCGCCGAGCCGGAAAGCTGGCTCAGCGTCTGATCGGCCGTGGCCTGGTTGCGGCAAAGGATCGTGAGCTCATGCCCCTGGGCGCTGAGAACTTTTGCGGCCTCGAATCCCACACCAGAACTGCCTCCAGTGAGCAGCACTCGTTGGGATGCAGAATCAGCCATGGAGCTGGAACACGTAGAGCTCGGCGTCACGATCGCTCACCACATAAACCCTGTCACGTGCTGAATCCACGGCAATGCCTTCGGCTTTGCGCACAGCTTTGGATTTGCCCCCTTCATGGAGCGTCAGATCAAGGCGCTGCAGCACCCGATTGCGATGCCAGTCGTAATGGAACAGGCATTGCCCCTGATCGCTGGCGATCCAGAGCGTGTCACGCCGGCTGTCGTAGCTCAGTCCGGAGAAGTCCAAGCGGCGAGGCCCCACGTTCGGATGGGAAAAACCGTTCTCCTGATTCAGCAATCTCGACGACAGGATCGTGCTGCAACCGGCATCAAGCTCAATCAACAGACCGGGACGGCCTTCCTTGACCACGAACACGTGCTGATTGCTGGTATTGACGGTGATCCCCTCCAGGCCCTTGTTGTCGGGCTGAGCGGGGAAGTGCATCGCAACGCTGGCGTAGTTAGCCATCTCAGACAGGGGGCGATGCTGCAGTTCGCGGCGACTGGCGAGATCAATGCTGATCACGGCGTTGGCGTCTTCCTGCACCGCGAATAGCCGGCGGCCATCACCACTCAAGGCGAGACCTTCCAGATCCAACACGCTCACGAAGAACGACTCGCTGGTCATCAGCCGACCCTCGAGATCCATACAAAAGATGGCCTTAGTGTCGTCACTAACGGTGTAGAGCGCCGTGCCATCTGCATTCAGGGTGAGGCCCGAGGGTTCATTCAGGCCGATGCCTGAATCACCGATGTTGTGCCTGTTGATCAACTCGAGGCGAAATGCCCCCATCAGCGCCCGAGCCAACAACTGAGCTGATTGTGAATCCAGTTCAGGCCAGCCATGGGCGTTGAACCGCTGGGCGCAACACAATGTGAACGCTAATGAGAATCACTTGCTCTAAGAGGAACGGCCATGCTTTGTTGAGACTGAATCTCAGATGCAAGGGCAATGCTTCGGCTGTTCGGCGATCGTCAATCCCTGCTGGAGGCACTGATGCAGGACTGGGCCGAAGCCCAGCTGCAACTACCAAGTGCAAGCGAAATCCCTCAGCGCCTGCGCATCCAGCCCAAGCCCGCACGCTCCTCCGGAAACTGAGCTCAACGGAAGAATTACCAAAATTGCTCAGCTCCTCCCCCAGGCTCTCTAATGTCTGGACATCAGGAATTCGTTCTGCAGGAGGAATTGCGCGATGTCTGATGGCAAGCACAAGTTCGAGGAGTATGAGTTGCCTTACGGCACCAACGAAAAGCATTCATCTGAGGAGTTCGACCCCAAAAAGGATGCGGGTGTTAACAACCCCGACAGTCGACACCGCGACAAGGTGCTCGACGAGATCTGCGACACCCATCCCGGTTCACCGATGTGCAAAGTGTTCGACGAGTGAGGAGTTGAACAAGCGTTACGACCCCCACCCTCAAGTGGGGTTTTTTTATGGCCTTGGCCATCAGACCAAACTCAGCGAATGCTGTCGAAGGCCTTGGCGCGCACCTTGCGGAAATTAGGCGTGGCATTGGCCGTTGAGCGGGTAATAGCCAGGATCAGACCACCGATCAGCGCCAGGTTCATATAAAGGCCTGTGTCGATCGGGAAGGTATGGAAGATCAGGGTGGTGGGCACCAGAAACACCAGCAACAGTGCGGCACCCAGGATTGTGTCGCCGCCGAACACCAGCAGGATCGAACCGGCGATTAGCACCAGAATCGCTGCGAACAGCAGCACATTGGCCAGCGGTTCAGGAATCCCTTTAGAGGCGATGAAACCCGCATTGCCAGTGAAGTCGGTGAGCTTGCCGGGCAGCGCATGCACAAACACAGCAGCAAGAAACAAGCGGCCCAAAAAATCCAGAACCCGAGAGGGCGAGACGGGGGTAGTCATATCGATCGTGCGGTCGCGGGCAACGCCTTAGTAGTGGTTGAAACAATAGTGACCGATTCAAGTGAGGCCATGCGAGCTCCCGTCCTCTCACTGATCACCTTCGCCGGCTTGCTACTTCCGGGCGCAGGGGCTCTGGCGCACGGAAACCACAGCCCCCAGACCGTGACGCCCGCCAGCGAACAACGCACTGCCCCCCGTGATGCTCCGTCCACAACCGAGAAGGTAAGCGTGGAACCCCTGGGCAGCCTGGATCTTTCCAGGGAATTCGCCGCACTGCAAGGTCGAGTGCTACGCACCCGAAGAATCACCATTGCTCCCGGTGGATCGGTGGCCTGGCATCAGCATCAGCAACGGCCCGGTGTCGCCTACCTGATCAATGGCTCCCTGATCGAGATCCGCGATGACGGATCCGGGCCACGTTCCCTCCAGCGCAAAACCGGAGATGCGGTGTTCGAGTCCACCGGGGTGCTCCACGGCTGGAGAAACGACTCGGATCAACCAGCCACCGCCGTGGTGATCGATCTGGTACCGCAAACACAACCATGAATGACCTGATCACAGCATTCATAAGCTGAAGGCCCGCGGACTCGGCAGCGTGAGCGACTATCAGGGACATGCCGCCGACTATCAGACAGCCAAGCGCCAGCCCTGGCGCACCTACCTTGAGCAACCCTCCGCACTGGCGCTGCTCGGGGACCTGAGTGGCCAGTCCGTCATCGATCTTGGCTGTGGGGAAGGTCACTATTCCCGCTTGCTGAATCAGCTCGGTGCCGCCGAGGTGCTGGGGATCGACCTATCCGGCGACATGGTGGAGCTGGCACGATCCCAGGAACGGAGCCATCCCGTCGGGATCCACTACCAGGTCGGTGATGCCGCCGACCTGGTGCTGGAGCAGCCGGTTGATCTGGTGTTTGCGGGCTACCTTTTCAACCATGCCCGCAACCGCGAAGAACTGCGAGCCCAGTTCCGCACTGTCAGCAGCCTGTTGCGCCCGGGGGGTCGGCTGGTGGCCCTCAACAACAATCCCGACGACCACCCTTCGAACTTCAAAGCGGGTCGCCCCTACGGATACAGCAAAAGCATTGATGGACCTCTGGTAGAAGGGGCCGCGATCCATTACCGCTTCGTCTTGGAAGACGGCGGCGTCTTCGAACTCACCGATTACTACATCAGCCGTGAGGTGATGCAGATGCTGATGGAGGACTGCGGTCTGCAACAGGTGCGCTGGCCGCAGCCAATTCTGGCGGAAAAAGGGGTAGAGGCGCTGGGAGCCGATTACTGGACAGCAATCATGGCCACACCACCGTTCTGCCTGATCGAAGCCATCCGGGCCTGAACAGGAGGTGGCATCCGCGCGTCATTTGATCCATTCGGTGGTGGGCAGTCCTTCCACCGACGCCACCATCACCCAGATGACAGCAGGCTTATCGCTCTTGTTCTCCAAAAAGTGGGGTTCGGAGGAGCCCTCAAGGAAACTTTCACCGGGCTTGAAGACGCTGCTCACCTCGGTGCCATCCGGCTGAAGACGGGTGTTGAGAACATCACCGGAATCAACACCCTGCACGTACACCAGCATCGGAGCGGGGTGGGTATGCAGAGGAATCTTGCCGCCCACGGGAATCTCAACCTTGAAGAGACGCAGCTCCGTCTTTCCCTCCGGGTAACTCAGCTGAGTGCCGTTGAGCGTCTTTGAGCCTTTGAATACCTCTTCAATCTTGACCTCCGTTGAAGCGGCCAGTGCGGAACCAGGCGCAGCGGCGTTCGTGGTTTCAGTGCCGCGGTTCGAACAACCGGCAACACCCGTCATCACAACAGAGGCTGCCGCCAGGGCGGGAAGAACAATCTTGCGCATGGATAGGGAAGCCAAATCAGACACCTCGGTCAGTGTGACCATGATTCAGCAGCCAGTCTTGATTCAGGCCAAAATTAGCTCTCACTCTGGAAAGCGATGGCCGAATTCGATGCATCCACCCCGTTTATGTTGCTGGCGCGCATTCATGTGAAACCGGGCTGCGTGGATGACTATCTGAAGCTTGCTGAAGCCACCGATGCAGCAGTCCAGGCCAATGAGCCCGGCATGCTGCATCACACCTTTGATCAAGATCCAGCTGACCCCGAGGCTTTCGTCTGGTCCGAGGTCTACGCCAACGATGCGGCCTTCGCAGCGCACGTGAACAATCCACCGGTGCAGGAGTATCTGCAGAGGCATGCCGAATTGGGAGATGGCTTCAGCATCGAGGTGTACGGCACCGTCGGCGCCGAATGCCGCACCCTGATGGAGTCGTTCGGGTTACCGCTGAAGATCTTTGAAAGCCGACTGGGCTACAGCCGTTGTTGAACACCACCTTCAAACCGTTCAGAGCTTCAACAGGTTCAGACCTGGCGTGGCAATTCTCTGAAATTGAGCCGGTTTCAACTCGGCATGGCTTGAGTGCGTACTGAGTGGATCTTTTTCAGCTGATTTCAGAGATGCCGCTGAATTCTGAGATCGAACAATCCTCAGAATCTAAGGCTCATCTGAGAACACGGCATGAATAGACAAACGACCAATTAACGAGCCAAAAAGCCGAAAAAAATTTTTAATACGTTGGTACGGGGTAAACCAGCGTAGACCGCCTGAAAAAAGTCTTCATCAATCGTGCAAAGTTAGGGCGATTTCAGTTTCGTCCTACAACAATTTTTCGCCATCGCCAACACGCGGGAAGACCACAGAGCGCATCAATCAACCATTTATATTGAAACTTCACAGATGTATTGCAACGGCGTGAACTTCCATTGCTGCATCAGCACGGTTGCGGAACAACACATACCTTGGGGTGCAACTGGACCAGGTGATGAAAACCGCTCTCATCCCTGAATTCGAACAGGAACGCCTCAAGGCCCTGAGTGAATACAGGATTCTTGGCACACGCCCTGAGCAGTCGTACGACGACATCACCCACATGGCCTCACTGGTGTGCGAAACACCGATTGCACTGCTGAGCCTGGTGGATAGCGAAAGGCAGTGGTTCAAATCAAAGGTGGGCATAGAGGCCGAGCAAACCCCCAGAGATTGGTCGTTCTGCGCCCATGCCATCCATACCGACCAGCCCCTGATCGTGACCGATGCGTTGCGCGACGATCGCTTTATCGACAACCCGCTCGTCTGCGGTGACCCGAAGATCAGGTTCTATGCCGGCTTTCCACTCAACAACGAAACGGAGCACCGGATCGGCACCTTGTGTGTCATCGACCGAAAGCCCAACCAGCTCTCAACCAATCAGCTGCAGATCATGGAAGCCCTGTCCCGACAGGTGGTTTCGTTCCTTGATCTGAGAAAACGATCAATCAATCTGCTCGAGTCGTTCTGCTCCGAAAGCAAGCCTTCGGGAATCATCTCCACCTGCAGCTATTGCCGCAAAGCCAAAGATGAGCGGGGCGATTGGGTCCATCTCGATCAGTACCTCGCCAAACGCAGCACCCTGAACTTCTCCCATGGCATCTGCGACAGCTGCATCGAAGAACACTTCCCTGAAGTCCTGGAGGCCTGGCAGGCAGAGAGCAGGGAGTCTGGACAACACGCTGAGAAATCGGCGCAGGTGATCAGTGATGAGGTCTGATCAAGACAGCTGACGACCTTTCCAGGTCCAGCCGCGGCCAGTGAGCGTTCGCCACACCGACACCGGTCCGATCGCCCCCAACAGCAGGCCGCCGGCACCCATCAGCCACCAGTAGGTGAGCGGCACATCAAAGCGCCGGCGCTGCCAGAGACGCAGGACCAGCTGCTCCCCAATCCCCAGCGCCGACAACCCCACCAATAGCAGCCACCAGATCGACAGCTGGGGCAACAGCCAAAGCAACACAAGCGCCGAAGGCAGCAGCAGCCAGGGACCACTGAACATCAGCACAACCACAGCTGCGGCAGCGAGAGCCTTACCCACATCGCGATCGAGTCCGATCAACCAGTTTTTGGTCCACCCCTCCCAGAGTGAAGGCAGATCGGCATACATGCGCAGATCCACGGCATCAAGACCGAGCAGGTAGCGCAAGCGGAAGCCAGCAGCCTTAATGCCCCTAGCCAAGGCCAGATCCTCCACCACCTCGGCAGCGAGGGCGCGATGGCCGCCGACGGCCTCATAAGCGCTACGGCGAAACAGCATGAACGGCCCTGCCGCGAAGGCCACCACTGAATCAGGATCATTGGTGGCCTCGATCGGAAACCCCAGCCCCAGCAGACTGGCCATGATCGGTTGCACCATCCATTCCGCCAGGCAGCCGCAACCGAGCCGCGGGGCCAGGCTGAACAGATCCGCCTCCTCCCGGATCGCCTGAGCGAGTGCACGGCGCAAAGCTTCGGGCTGCAGACGCACATCGGCATCGATGAACAGCACCCAGTGGCTGCGCACCTGCTCCATGGCTCGCGTGCAGGCCCAATTCTTGCCCACCCAACGCTCACCGGCAGGGCGCGGACCAGCCCTGAGCAGCTCAAACGGCGGACCGTCAGCATTGTGTTCAGCCGCCGTTTGCGCTGCCCTTTCAGCGGTGACATCCGCGGAGTCGTCATCCACCACCAGCACCTGCCACTCACAACAGGGACGATCACTGGTAAGCACACTGCTCAAACAAGAACCAATGTTCTCGGCTTCGTTGTAGGCAGGGATGACCACGCACAGCGAGGTGTCCGGAGGGTCAAACTCGGTGGCGGCCTCCAGGCAAGGGGCAATCGAAAAAACCCGCTGCAACCCAACCAGGACAATCAACAGACCAGAGCAGGCAGCAATAGCGATGGCCACCAACACCAGGGCTGCGATCAGCAGAGGGTTCAAGGCAAGATCCGGATTGATCACTCCAGGAAATCACCCTGGGCTTCTGAACAACCGACGCGAGTCCACAAGCAGGGACATCCAATGACTCAGTTCAACAGCACAGCACCAGTTGCCAACAAATCTCGGCGGTAGCGACCGAGACCGGAGCGACTCACGTGGGCGACTTGGGAACAGCCGTTCATCCAGAACTGCACGCAAACCGACTCTTCAGCACAGCTGTTGATGGATGGACCAGAGGAAGAACTTTTAAGTCTGGAAACAGAACCCATGAAGCAGCCGCAGATGGGCGCATGACACCGCAGCTGAACGCAAGCTGATGTGTGATCGATCACAGATCAGAGATCAAGAATCGATGGCAGTGAATCGCTGGTATCAACGGCCACGATTCAACAGATTTGTTCCAGAAATCAGTGGATTCAGCAAGTCGACAAGGCTGTACAAGCTGCACAGCATCGGTAATTCTTTTGAAAAGGCCCTTCACCTGTTTTGACCTTCTCTTCTCTGAAGCCACGCAGAATAAACTCAGTGAAAACCGCCCATCTTTCTGGCGTCTGGCAACTGATGCGCTACGAAATCGAAGTTAAATCGAGCGGAACTATCTTTGAGCCAATGGGGAAAAAACCAACAGGTGTTGTGATTTTCACAACGGATGGTCATGTCTCATTCACGCTCACTGCTGAAGGACGAAAACCGCGGGAAAGCGAAAAAGACAGCGCTGATTTACTTAATAGTGTGATTGCTTACACCGGAACCTACAGGCTGGAGGCAGACCGATGGATCACCAAGGTGCATGTGGCATGGAATCCCGAATGGGTTGGGACGGAGCAGACCCGTTATTACCAAATCGAGCAGGATCAACTAAGTGTGCAAACTCCCTGGAGAGTGATGCCGAACTGGACAGAACAAGGGCTTAGCCGCAGCAACGTCACGTTTCGGCGTTGTTGATGAACCGTCAGGGCTTGCGTGAGCTACCGCCCTTGCCCCCTGATCCATGACGGTTCCGGTACCCCTGTGCCTCAGCGAGATGGCGCAGGAAAACGATTTGGTGACGATCGGGGAGACCAGCAGCAGCGATCAGACCCAGCAGCCCGAACACCAGGCCCGCAAGAAACCACATCCGGCTGTTGCGCGCCTTCTGCTGCGCAAGCGTCGCAGCGAGGAAGGCACTGGCCAGATGTGAAGCGGCAATCAACAGCAGCAGCATCCAGTCCATGGGCAGAGACACTCGTCACACCAACTAGCTAGCCACAACAACCGCCTACAGCTCAAGCCGCTGTCAACAAGGGCTCATACATCATCAGAGCATGGTTCTCGACAAGCAACTGTTCCGAGCTGGAGCCATCCATGTTCTGTTGAATCTGGAAAATCTGATTGTGCCTGGAATAGCCACCCCAGACCTGCTGCTTGATCTGGTGATGACGCTCTTCCAGGATGTAAATCGAGGAATAGTTGATGTCACAAAAGAGCTCACCATGCAGGTGGGTCTTATCCAGCCATAAATGAATACGAAAGCAATAGGGTGTGTGATTGGTCAACTGAAGGTCAACATAGTTGTAAGCCAGTGTTGCACCTGCCCCGAAAGGTATTGATCGATTCACATCAGGGAAAACATCAAATCCATGCCGCCAACGCTCTGTGAGTGTGAGAGGACTATGCCCTGCAATCCAAAACAAGAGATTTCCAAGCTGACAAAGTCCACCTCCCGGACCTTGAGCAATCGTCCCCTGTTTCAAAACCAAACCATCCAGATAACCTTTGCTTCTTGAGGGTCGACCAAGCAACTTCCACACTGAAAATGTGTCTCCAGGGCGCAAAACAACCCTGTCCAATCGGGCAATGGCCAGCTCGAGATTCCTGCGCTTGTTGTGTTGAAGCTGAAGATCAACGCCTCGCAAAGGGCGAAGAATCAACGACTGATGATGGAACTTCAGATGTTTGATCACCAGGGAGTCCGAACGAGTCGCCCAGGTCTGGCCACCCGTAAACCAGTGGATCTTTCTTTTTGCGATGTGGAACTCACGCCCCAGCACTTGCCGGATTCTGCTGCGTTGAATGGGTTGGGAAAGCTCAAACATTCCGAGCAGAGAGATCGATCACTGGTCAACCACGAATTTTGAACGGCCACACAGAGACCCGTCCGTCGGAATCGATTGCCGCCAATGCGGTGTCGTCCGGCTTCCAACACACTGCACTGATCTTCTCAGCGGTGAAGGCGCCTCCCAGTGGATTGCCATCACCATTGTGATCAAGCAGCCAGACGAACACCGAACCATCTCGTGCACCTGAGGCCAAAATCAGTCCTTCATGTGCAAAAGCCAGCGACGAAATCGGCTCAGGATGGAGTACAAGCTGCCCAGGCAATGATCCTTCTGGACCATCACCTTGAAAATTCCACACAATGATCTGGTCACTGCCACCGGTGGCCAGAAACTGACCGTTCTGATCAAACGCCAGTTGACTGGGCTTGCCTGGATAGCCGGTCATCTCGGCATCCAGCCCGGTTGAACGGCGCCAGAAATGCACTGAATTGTCCTGGCTACCGCAGGCCACGATGTCTCCATCGGGACTGAGCACCATGGAGACCAGTGATCCCTGCCATTTCAATTCCTGCGCAACTTGCTGCCTGGTGATGTCAAAGAAGCTGACCTTTCCATAGCAAGCAGTGGCGAGCTCATCAGGCTTGGACCAAGAGATCGAACTGACCGTGCTGGGGTGGTCCTCAGTGCACCATTTCTCAACACCATCAGGGTGATAGATGTGAACGTTTTTCGATGCGGCAACCGCCAACATTTCGCCGCTGCCTGACCAGGCCAGATGCTCAACCCAGCCTCGTCCAGGCTTGATCGAATGCAAGATTTCTCCTCGCTGACTATCCCAAATCAGCACGCATCCATCCTGGCCGGATGTGGCGAAACGATCCCCTTTCGGATGAATCGCCAAAGCCAGTAAACCGCCCTGGTGAATGTTGTTTTTGGTCCAGATCAGTTCGCCGGTCTTGCCTGCAAACAGAGACAGTCCACCAGCAACATCGCCGACCAGCAGATTGTCTCCATCGCCCGTCCATCCACAGGCCAGCGCGTAGTCATCAACCTGGGCAGTCCAACCCTCATGAAGCATGCCCTGGGGGGCAAACGTCTTCAGATCAGGCATTGGTCAAAGTCCTTGCGCATCTGAGCCTCATCAAGATTACGGCCGATGAACACAAGCTGATTACAGCGCGGTGCATCTCCCCACTCTTGCCCAGGCTGGGCGGTGAACAGCATGTGGACTCCCTGAAACACAACCCTCCGAGATTCGTTCTGATAGCTGATGAAGCCCTTGGTTCTGAAAATATCCACTCCTTTTTCTGCCAGCAGTGCTCCGATCCATTGATTGAGTTTTTCAGGGTCAACATTGCCCTGCCGTTCGATAGCAATTGAGCCGACCTCATCGTCATGCTCATGCTCTGCAACCCAGACGCGCTCTTTAACCGGGCTCACTGATTGACCTGCCTTGATGATCTTCAGGTCAAACTCTTCAGCCGTGTGCTGGGCATAGAACCCGATCGTTTTCTCGCTCTTGACTTCGAACAGAAAAGATTTAGTCCCTTTTGAATTCAACTGAAGGCTTAGATGCTGATTGGGCGCGATGGAATCACCTGGCTCAAGTGATTGAGCGGCCTGGGCAAACAGCCGAACGCACTGCTCTGCACTCTGCTTCAGTGCATCTTCATCAACTTTTTGTCCTGGGATAGCTACCAAAGACATCTCAGGATCAGGGCCCTCTTCGAGAGTCATCTCATACTGACCTGGCTCAAGTTTGTAGACCCCAGTCCATTCAAAGGGATATTCAGGTTCAAGGAAGGTGGGCCGACGCTCAAGGATCTGATCAAGATCGAAGGCGCTCAGATTGAGCACCGTCTCGACAGGTACTTCAGCCTGAGTGCTGCGCACCACGCGGGCCATGGTGTTCATATCCCGCAGGCGTGATTCCAACTTCACCAGTGATTCTTCAGGCACAAGGTCAGACTTGTTGAGGATCAGCACATCTGCGAATGCCACTTGTTCAGAGCTCTCATTGCTTCTCTCAAGTTGTTGGTCAATATGGGCAGCATCAATGAGTGTGACTATTCCATCAAGAGTGAATTCTTCCCGAATTTCATCATCCATAAAAAATGTCTGAGCAACCGGCCCGGGATCAGCAAGTCCGGTGGTTTCAACGAGGACGTAATCAAATTTGTCGCGTCGCTTCATCAGGTTTCCCAGAACTCTGATCAAATCCCCTCTCACAGTGCAACAAATGCACCCATTGGACATTTCAAAAACTTCCTCATCAGCATTGATCACAAGTCCCTGATCAATACCTACTTCCCCATACTCATTTTCAATCACGGCAATACGCTTGCCGTGTTCTTCACTTAATATTTTATTCAATAAAGTTGTCTTGCCGGAGCCCAAATAGCCGGTGAGAATCGTAACGGGTACTTTTTGATACATAGGTCTTGGGCGGCACTCTTTCAACAGGCTAGTGAGGCCAGCCAGCCGCTGCGATAATGATTATCATTCTTAAGCGCTGAGCTCTATCGAGCCTGCGTTATCAAATTCGTCTTAGCTTTCACAACTGAATGGCTTCTGTGTTTTCGCGCCTAGGCGCAATCTCTCTCCTGGTCGGCCTAGTGGCCTGCGGAGCACCGAATGCAACCAACAATGAGGCAAGCCAGGCCAAGAGAGTGAAAGTGGTCACCACTTTTCTGCCGATCACACTGTTCACTGAAGCGGTATCTGGCGACTGCGCAGAGGTCACGTCATTGATTCCGCCCAATCTGGGGCCCCATGATTTTCAGGCCACACCCTCCGACTTGGCAGATCTCAGCGGGGCGAATGTCCTGGTCAAAAACGGACTGGGAATGGAGGAGTTCCTCGATGATCTGATCAGTTCAGCTGACAACAAGGATCTGGTGGTGATTGATTCCAGCAGTGGCGTGGAGACAATCAAAGCGGCTGGTGGCGGACACCATGCTGACCACCACGACGATGACCATCACGACGGTGAACACCATGAGGGTGAGCACCATGACGATGATGATGACCACGATCACGGCCATGGACACAGCCATGGTGAATACGATCCCCACATCTGGCTCGACCCGGTTCGCGCTGCCCAGCAGGTCGAGAACATCAGAGACGGGCTTGTCAAAGCTGACCCCAGTTGCGCCGATGGATACAAGAAGAATGCAGACCAATACACCGCCAAGCTCGAGGAGCTGAACACGGAGTTCACTGCCAAGCTCAAGCCTTACAGCGGTAAGACATTCGTTGCCTTCCACGACTTCGCCACCTACTTCGCCAACCGTTATTCGCTGAAAGCGGAATTCCTGGTTGACCTGCCGGAGATGAATCCAAGCCCGGCCGATCTGCAACGGGTGGCCGCTCAGGTCAAGCAATCAGGCTTGAAAGCCCTGCTCAGCGAGCCTCAGGAGGGCAATCGTTCTTTCAATGCCTTGGCGAAAGATCTCGGGGTGAATATCGTTGAATTCAACCCGCTTGAGACCGGCTCAGCAGAGTCCGCCAAGAAGCCAGGAACTTACTTTGAGGTGATGCGCTCCAACGTCAACAATCTGATCAATGCCATTGGGGACTGACGTTTGATGCCCAACCCGGTGGTGGTGGTGAGCGACCTGTCGGTTGAACGATCAGGTCGCCTCGCGGTTGAACAGGTCTCGTTCGAACTCCCGAATGAGAGCGAGACTGCTGTGGTTGGACCCAACGGCGCCGGCAAAAGCACTTTGGTGGCCGCCTTGCTCGGACTGATTCCAAAAAAGGAAGGAACGGTTCAGATACTCGGAGAACAGCTTTCGGCCAACGGCGACCTGCCCGGTGCCATCCGGTCTCAGATTGCCTACGTTCCGCAGAGTCTGGCCCTACAGGGACGTTTTCCCCTGACGGTGGCCGAGTTCGTCGGCTACGGGTTTGATCCTCCAGGTCCGCGCTGGCCATGGCATCAGCATCAGAGACGCAAAGCCGCCGTTGAGAAATCCCTGGATCGCACCGGTTGCATCGATCTAAGAAACCGTCTTCTCAGTGAACTGTCGGGAGGTCAGCTCAAACGTGTGATGCTCTCGTTCTGCGTTGTTCGGCCCCGTCAGCTGCTAGTGCTCGATGAAGCACAGGCAGGCCTTGATGTGCCTTCGAACGAGCGCTTCCAGCAACTGTTGCTTGAGCTGCGACGTCAAGAGGGATGGACCGTTCTGCACGTCTCTCACGATCTCGACATGGTGCGTCGCAGCAGCGACCAGGTGCTGGGCCTCAATCGCCGCCTCTGCTGCAGTGGGTCACCTGATCACACCCTCACTCCTGAACGTCTCATTGATCTGTACGGGCCCAACATGGTTCCTTACAGGCATCAGTGTCATGGTTGACACTCAGGCACTGGCACTTGTCCTCGCCGAACCTTTCATGCAGCGCGCGCTGATTGGCGGTCTGCTCACGGGAGCGCTTGGAGGATTACTGGGCAGTGTTGCCGTGCTCAGGGAACTGTCCTTCTTCAGCGATGCGCTCGGTCACTCCGCCTTGCTTGGTATCACGATTGGAATCCTGATCGGCGTGAATCCCACGCTGGTTCTGATCCCCTTTGCGGTGCTATTCGCCATCCTGGTGAATCAACTTGTGGAAAGGAGCTCTCTCCCCACGGATGCACTGCTCAACATTGTCTATTCCACCTCACTGGCAGCAGCGATTCTGTTTCTCAGCCTGGTGGAGAGCTATCGGGGCGGGATTCGCCAGCTGCTGTTTGGCGACATTCTCGGGGTCAGCAGTCTGGACCTGATCGTGATCGGCATGCTGCTGGCTGCTGCTCTGATCTATCTAAGCCTGAGCCTGCGAGCACAGGTGCTGCTGACCCTGAATCAGGATCTTGCCGGTGCAGTCGGTGTCCAAACCCGCTGGCACCGGCTGGCCTTCATCGTGCTGCTCGCCGTGGTTGTAGCGGTCTCGATCAAGGCTGTTGGCGTGTTGCTGATCAGCGCCTTTGTCGTGATTCCATCCTGTGCGGGCCGTCTGCTCTGTCGTCGTTTCCCGCTCTATGTGTTTGTCTCATCGATCCTGGGAGGCACCTGTGCCCTGCTTGGCTTGCTGGCATCCGGACTCACCAACCTGCCATCAGGGCCCTCCGTGGTGATGGTCCAGTTTCTCGGATTCCTGATCGCCCTGATTCTCAGTTCACGCGTCTTCAGACGACCATCAACGACAGAACCTGCACCCCAGCCCTGACATGGGCCGATAGGTTCTCGGAGCAGCAGATCAGTCTTGATGACCGTGGCGACATGTCCGAGCACCGGTGCTGTCACGGGCCTCAGGGAGACGCTCGAATTTTTCAATGACCCTGGCTTCGCTAGCAAACGCTTTGCCGCCCATGGCGATGTCTTTGAGACCCGTCTGCTGGCCCAGCGCATTGTGTTCATCCAGGGGGAGCGGGCTATTTCCGATTTGCTGAAGCAGGGAGCAGCCCTCGAGGGCTGGTGGCCGGAGAGTGTGCGACAGCTGCTCGGCAGCCGGTCGCTGGCCAACCGCAGCGGTCCCGCTCACAAAGCACGCCGCCGCGTGGTGGGTCAACTGTTCTCCAGCGGCGCACTCTGCCGCTACACCCCATCGATCCAGGCTCTGATCGAGCAACTGATCTTTGAGCTGCAGGAAAGCCATACTCCCCAGCCTCTTGCAGCCCAGATGCGACGCTTTGCCTTTGCAGTGATCGCCACCACGGTGCTGGGGCTCGATGCCAGCGATCGCGATGCTCTGTTCACTGACTTTGAGATTTGGACCCAGGCTCTGTTCTCCATTCCACTCGCTATACCGGGAAGCCCCTTTACCCGAGCACTGGCTGCGCGGGAGAGGTTGCTCGCCCGCCTGAAATTGGTGCTGCAACGCAGCGACTCCAACCAGGGCGGACTAGATCTACTCAGCGGTGGGCTGGATGAAGACGACATACCACTGGATGACGACGACCTTGTGGAGCAGTTGTTGTTGCTGTTGTTCGCTGGCTATGAGACAACGGCATCATCGCTGAGCTGTCTGTTCCGTGCTCTACTACTCAACCCGGATGTAGAGCGCTGGTTACTGCCAGAACTGCTGAAATCTCCGTGGCCTTTCCAGGCCTCGCACCGATCACCCCGCCTGGATGCAACGGTTCTCGAGGTGATGCGGCTCACGCCGCCAGTAGGAGGATTCTTCCGCCGCAATCTACAACCGATCAGGTTGGCCGATGTGGAGGTTCCCAAGGATCGGGTCATTCAGGTGGTGCTGGGTTCAGTCAACCCTGAGCAAGCCAGTGACATCGCCGCATTCCGACCGCAGCGTCATCTAGATGGATCGTTTAATCAGACGCTGCTGCCCTTTGGCGGTGGTGAACGAGTCTGCCTCGGCAAGGCATTGGCCGAACTGGAGATCAGGCTGATGACCGTGGGACTGATGCAACAACTGCAACTGCGGCTGGTGGCCGATCAGGACCTCTCCTTGAAGCAGATCCCCAGTCCGACACCGCGTGATGGACTGCTGGTGAGCGTGGAGCCTCGTTGAAAGCGGATCCGATCCAAGATCCCTGAAAACAACAGGTCTGATCATGAACTAAGTGCTTGAACTGAATCTGATCGACATCTTTGGAACTCATATAGGCATCGGCGGAGTCAACTGGTAAAGCGATTTTGAATCACTTTGAAAAAGCCATTAACAATCCGCATCCATTGAACTGTTTTCACTAGCTCAGGGCATATCGTTGCAGGCTCCAACCTGAAGAGATCTACACATGTATTTAATAAACTCTTGAAGCATCAAAGATGACAAACAACAGCAGCTAATCCAGCAAACACCTATTCAAGTCAAAAAGAGCACCTCAGCAGGGATAAAGACTGGACAAGAACAAAATCCGACATACAGTAAAGAATAGAAAAAATATGAACAATGCTTGCCAATCAAAGCTATTCGGTAATTATCGCGATGATGATCCTGACCCTGGTGTGCTGGGGCTCATGGGCAAACACACAAAAGCTCGCAAGTACGATTAGATTTGAATATTTTTACCTCGACTACTCAATCGGCGTCACATTATCAGCTTTTTTAATTGGCTTTCTTGCCGGAGGAAATACTCCTACGGGCAAATCCTTCCTTGAAAATATAGCCAGCGCTGACTTCAAGCACGTGGTCTATGCATTAATTGGTGGCATCATATTTAATGTAGCTAACTTTCTACTTGTAGCGGCAATCGAAATCGCAGGCATGTCAGTTGCATTCCCCATCTCAATTGGAATTGCAACAATTCTCGGCGGAATCCTGAACTATATGATCGATCCTCAGGGCTACCTTCCGTTATTCTCAGCTGGAATGGTCATGATGGCCCTAGCCGTGATCTCGGCGTCTCTGGCCTATGGACGCATTAAATCTGGCAGCACCGTTCAAAAGCCTAAAGGCCTCGTCATTGCACTCGCCTGCGGGTTACTGATGTCACTATGGTCTCCGCTTGTAACCTTTTCCTATTTACCTGGAGAAGCAGCTCTTGATGTATTTGGAGCCTTCGCAATGATGGGAGTTGGCATCATTGCATCATCCATACTTCTTTTCCCATATGTTATCAAAAATCCGATCATTCCCACCAAAATCGATGATCAGACTCGATTCACAAAGCAACCCATTGCCCATCATGCTGGAGGCTTTTTAGGAGGAATAATATGGTCTGCAGGCACAATGAGTTTTTACTTGGCATCCACTCGCGCAGGCGCTGCCGTTGCGTACACCTTCGGCCAGGGAGCCCCCCTGATGGCAACCGCATGGGGCCTATTTGCCTGGAAGGAATTCAAGGGGGCGACAGGATCAGGCAAATACTTAATCGCTCTTTTCGCCTTTTACGCAGCGGGCCTAACCCTGCTTGCCAAGGCAGCATCTCAGGGATAAAGTTAAAAGATGCAAGGTTAAATCCATAGAGTGAAAAATTCCCAAATCATCTGCTACGGCTCTTTAAATATTGATTATGTTTATCAGGTTGAAGAGATCGCCTCTCCAGGAGAAACAATCAATAGCAAGTCACTACAAATCTTTCCAGGAGGAAAAGGCGCCAATCAAGCATTGGCTGCAGCTCGCGCCGGCGGACAAGTACACCATGCAGGAAAAATAGGTCATGACGGAGAATGGATGTTGCCTGACCTGCAAAACGATCAGATTGACACCAGCAATATCGTCATCTCAGATGGTGTTACGGGACATGCCATCATCCAGGTAGACAGATCCGGAGAAAACGCCATCGTTCTATTTGGCGGTGCTAATCAGAAAGTTACCAAGCAAGAGATTGAGAAGACTCTTTCAAAATTTGATAAAGACTCGATTCTGATGCTCCAGAACGAAACCAGTGAGATTGCATATATCCTGGAAATAGCAATTGAACAGGAGATGTTTATTTGCCTGAATCCTTCGCCCATTTCCAATACAATCCAAACACTCGACATCAGCGGCATCAGTCTGCTTGTAGTCAATGAAATAGAGGCTCGAGCACTTGGCGGCGATGCCTCTGATCAGATGCAGAATTTAAGAAACAAATGCCCGAGTGCCATCATCGTTAAAACGCAGGGTTCGAAAGGAGGAGTCGTATCGTTACCTGATGCTGGAGAAATCATTTCTTACCAATCCAGACAAGTCATTACTGTTGACACCACTGCAGCTGGGGATACGTTTTTGGGGTATCTCGTTGCAGGTTTGAGTAACGGTGTCGAGATCCGAGACGCGATCAACATCGCTTGCCGTGCAGCTGAACATTGCGTCACAGTGAAGGGAGCACAGTCATCCATTCCGCATCGAAAGCAACTTGACTGATGCCCTGGCGATCAATTCCACTCTTGATCAGCAAACACACAACACAGAACATGGCTTCATGCGATCCACTGATCGGCATCCATGATCGTTTTGATCAGCAATCCAAGTCGCTTGAACTCAGCGAAATTAAGATCTTTCACAGCTTGATCAAGGCCACAATCGACCCAGTCGCCATTACGTTTCTCGTAGATCGTGAAGTCCTGATCCAGCGACTCACGCTTGATGCAATAGATGAGTCCATCATCATTCAGGAACTCAGTGGATTCCAGTTGCAGGCCCATGCCTTCAAGCCCCTCAAGGCCTAGCGCGAATCTAAAGATTAAAAGGCGAGATGCTTTACCTCGTGCGGATCAAGTGCACGTCGTTCTGACTTTCAGTCTCAGCGGCAGCAAAGCCAAAACTATGGGCATTGAGATCGGAGGTGCTGATGCAGGCTCACCAGACAGCTTCAGAGACGGTCCACCCAAGGGTCTGGAGCTGCTTCCAGAGGATCACAGCGTCCTCATATCTCATTGACCTTCGGCTCTTCAGCAATGCAGGTTCGTTACCGGGCATTGCCCGTCCATGATCAACGAACACCATGACGTCCTTCACCCAAGACTTGGGATCACGATGAAAGTGGCAGATCCAATACTTTTCACGATCCGCCAACCAGGCTTCCATTTGATACTGCCTCGACAGTTAAAGCTTACTGAGAGGGCTTGTCGCCCAGAGCACATCGGCAAATGCCAATACATGTGAACCACAAAAGATTATGCGTTTCACACTGGACCTAAAGAGTCCCATGCATTGCCGTCTTGATCCAGAACCTCAGCCACATCGCATGCCGCCAGAATTGCCTGTTGCCCTTTGCCAAAGCATCAACAGACTCAAGTTCGAAGTGTTCTGCGTATTGAGCAGTCATCAGCTAACCGGCAAACTTGCCCAACGATGACATTGGAAATCTACAGTTAACCGATTAATTTAAATCGTCATCCAAGCTAAATTCTTTATACAAAGCTTCTGCTTCTTCATCACTGTCAGAAGCATACAAATTTTCAATACGATTCTGCCACCATTCGCTGATCGTAGAAGAGCTTTCTTTTTCCCAGCCTGAAAGAGATGACATGTGTGAGATCCTTTTCGTTTTTATACCTGCTGCCAATTAACAAGGCAATGATTTCATTACATACGTTATGTAGCTATTACTACTGATTAGCCGTCCGATAGGCGGACAATCGGACTATTTCCTCCATCGCAAATATATTCAGAGAAAAGAGCTTGGGCTTCTTCTGGCATGCTGTCGTTCTGCAATGCTTTAATTCGATCCTTCCACCAAATCCCTGTCAGGCCAGAGTTTTTAGCTTCCCAAGATTTTGATAGATCCATTTTCAACCTCTTTTGATGTCCAACATATCCGGGGTTGCATTGAGCCAGGAGTAGCGGAGACTACGCTATTGAACATGCTTAACCTAGGCTTTAAAAGGAGCTGATACGAATCAGCTTGTGATGCCAAGGACAAACTTCCAGAGCTTTTTAATTTCTCTACTCCTTACCTCATTCTGTATGTTGCTTAATACTCCTGAGTAATCTTTGAACCAGTTTCAGAGCTATGAACGGCAATAACGTCCGTCTCTGGCACATCACATTTGGCACTCTTTACAAGGATGCAATAGCCATAACGAGCACAGTGAGGAGGGCGGCTTGGGTCATTAAAAAGAGACTTGATCTTCTGTTGCCAGTATTTCTGTTTAGTCCTTACTACCTATTTGGAATCAGTTAGCTGTAACTCTTTTGGCGTTTAGATCATGACGCAGGAAACAAAAGCCTTTGAGCTCCAATATTTAATTTTGTTGGTCATTACACTGAATTAGTCATCGAGCATCAACATGTCTCCCCATGGGTTGGCAGCCCAATGCAAAAACTCAACCAATCGAAGACTGGTGAGACACATCAGGAACCCTGCGTGACAATCAGTCTTGATGACATTTAGCTCTTGGTTCATGAACTCCCTATGTGCATCAAGCTTTTCACTAAAAGAGAATAGGCGAAGTTATAAAATAGGTGAAAAGGAGCGTATTCTTCTAGAGCAAAGACGGGAAACACAGCGGAGAGCTTTTTAAACTGCCCTTCACTGAAACGTCTTTCATCACCTGTTCTTGCGGTTTTATCCACTGCTGAATGATCTTTTTGGAGATGTCAGCAGATGGCTGGGTTGTTGTCGTAATATCAATTATCTCTACCGCCTCTCTGTTCTCTTGTAGACCCTTTGACTTCATTAAAGCTTGTAATTTCTTCTCTAGCTCTGCATAAACCTTTCCCGTGGCGGAACAAATCCATAGCATTATTCGTGGTTCCTAGAGGCGGGTCAACCGTGTTTTGACTAATTGCTCACATCAAACAGGAACAACAATCAGACAGGCATACCAGTTGTCGGACCGACTAGAGGCTTTGGTGAAACAATGACGCCTGCTGCCCACTCGATCAGTCAAGAAATAAGTCAGCACTGAAGGTGCAGACCGAGTTTCTGCAAGAAATTTGAGCTTAAAACTGTCTCTTCGATCCGCAAGGGTCGGCTTTCCGTTTCTGTACGCATCGCGGCTACCCGTTCCGGCAGCCACGATTGTTGGTTGATTAACCCCCACTTGAAGCCATGCATGACCCCCGCGCTGCACTCCTGCAGCACAACAGCGGACACTGGAAGGGTTGTTTCATTCGGCTTGGCAGCAGCGGCAAGGAGGAAGATCGTTTCCCGACATCGCTTCAGGTTGAGGAACGCGATGGTGTGATTGAAAACTGCCTCACCTACCGGTCCACCGGTCAGCAGCGGTCGATGAATTTCGAAAACGTGCCTTTCACCATGCAGGTGAATTCACATGGAGCATGGTCACTTGGCCCGAGTGCGATCACTCCGCTCGCTTGGGTGGGAGAACTGAGCGTTGTCCATGGCGAAGAGCGGCGGCGGGTTGTTGCACGCCATGGATTCCATGGTCTCGATCAGGTTGTCTACATCGTTGAAACAAAAGCAGGCGGCGAACCCACAACACCAGCACAGCCGCTGCAGTGCACAACAAGGACCAGCGGCAACTGGATGATCTGGCAACCAGAGTCGAATGTTGAGCTGTTGCTCGATGCGAGAGATCGGCAGATGGGAGATGCCACGGCCTGTGGCCTGCGCTGGATCAGTCCCCAGGGTCAGACCCATCAGATCGTGCGGCGCTACGACACCAGTGGATACCTCGAGAACCTCTCGGAAGCAGAGCTCTGGAGATGACGGTTCAGGGGCTATCTGCTGCAGAAATCATCAAGCATGGATTGTTTGCACTCGGAGAGCGTCATGCCGTAAACGATGGCGTTTCCGTTGGCTGGATTGCGCAGACCGAATGAACCTGCAAATCCCCGCAGCATCCACTCTCCACCGCGAGTGTCCTTGTAGAAACCCACATTGCGCGCAACTCCATCCTTGAAGCGAGTAAACACATCACTCGCGCCGTCTTTCCACTCCAATCGGAAGACGCCGCATGGAGCACCAGGGCAAAGAAACGTTCGCCTGCAGCCAAGACTTCGATTGTTGTAGAGGCAGCTCGACCACTGATTGGCCCTGGCCGATCCCAGTGAGCCAAAAGCAATCACAGGCAAAGCAAAGGCAATCAACAATGCGCGCATAGTTGACGAGCTCAATCCAGGTCCCAGCATTCACTGCCATTCCTAGTCATCAGACAAACCAGACCCGATTCCCTGCTGATCACCCGATAGGTATGACCATCTGCGTCACTTTTGGACCGTGCGTGCCACAGAGCATGATCCTTGGTGTCATGCAAATCAGTCTGATGCCAACCAGCGTCGGTTAGCTCTTCAATCTGAAACACGGAATCATGATCAATCTCTCATCAAGATGTGTACTTAAGGCAAACATCTTGAGAAGCAACGGAAAGATCTCGGGATTGGTTCATCTCAAGTCGCAGTTGATGGTTCAAGCAGGCTGAACAGACCTGATCAGAAGACGATCACGGGGGCATACTTTTAGAGACAAATGCACTGCGCCGCAGATGGTCTCAGCGAACAGCGGATTATTGAACCCAGACCGCCTACCAGCCGCCCACCCCAGCACCCAGGAAACACTTTGCAGTCCGTTACAAATTGGCGTAACATTGCTTCATACGCAGAAATTCCATGAGCTCCTCAGCCTCCACCCAAGATCAGTGGTATCAAGAAGCAGCTGCGAGCCAGATCAAAGGCGAGCGTCTTGTGCGTGCAGAACTGTTGAATGGTCGCGTCGCAATGATCGGCTTCGCCGTCGGTGTGCTCACCGAAGCACTGACAGGTCACGGCATCATCAGCCAGATCACTTTCGGGGTGTTAGGCCTCAGCTGAGCTCTGTTTGTTAATAGTTCACTCGAAGCACCACCCTAGCGATAACTAAAGTGGTTCTTTTTTGGTGGGATCTTCAGATCAGCCCCTGGGAAAAACCAGTGATGTTCCCTAACTTTCGATCGAAAGCTTGCTCACACGATGGTGCTTGTTTACAGCAAGTGGGCCAGTCCGCTGCTTGACAGCATCAACGCCGACATCGCCAACACATCGACACTGGCGTCGAGTCTGCTCACATCCATCGTCTACGGAGCTGATCTGTTCGGCAACGAAGCGATGTTTTTGACCGGCAACTTCGGCTTCGACGGGTACATGGGCGTCCCACGCCTGATGGGCGCCAATGCAAAACAGGCGGCTGCGCAATTCAATGTGGCCTGGCAGAGCATTGATCCGGCTCTGAACCCATCCCTCAGGGCACTCACATCCGCCGCGAGCCTGGTGGGCGCGAGCGGCACCTATGCCACCAGACTGCTGCTCGCTGACACCATGCCACTGGTGTTCAGCTTTCCCGTGCTGCCCTCGTCCCTGGATGCCGACGGCAGTGACTTTGAAGTAACCCTCAGTGACGGCACAACGGTGACCCCCCAGATCGCGGGTCTGTTGCCGAACCTCGAGTACAACGAACGCCAGACTGTCGTGATCGATGGCGACTTCGGCAATCGCATCACACCTGGCAGTCCCGGTGCCAGGTACCCGATATCGGTGGCAATCGTCAACGACGGCACACCGCTGCAGATGATCGGCAGATCAGGGCCGGTGAGCGCCGTTGGGCTGTCGATCGACAGCAGCAACTCCTACGTGGCAGGTAACGGTCCTCGACTGGTGTCCGCGAAGCTCAATCTGTACAGCGATCTAGGAGAGGGCGGACCCGTCGGTGTCGGTGCTGCATCACAACACAACAGTGGATCCGATTCCTACGGCGATCAGGCGCAGTACCGGTTAAGGCTGTACACCAGCGCTGGTTTTTCACCGGACGGTATCGCGAGCCTGATGCCGGATGACTTCAGCCGATTTTTCCAGCTGAAGGCCACCACGGAAAGCGGAGAGAACATCACGATCACTGAAACGGGAGTGTCCTATGCCATCGGGAATCAAGGCACGATCAGCGTGGTCGGCCTCGCTGATCTGGCACCGGCAGGCACTCCTTTGAATGCGGCTTATGTCGAGGACCATGACAACTACTACGACGTCATCCTTGAAGGTGATCTGAATGCCATCAAGGCACTGAGTGCTGTGCGCATGCCATCCGGGAATGGCTACAGCGCTGTGTACAACCCGGGTGGGCCCGGCAACAGTCCCGATGCTCCCGCTGCTGCTCTGGGACCGTTCACCGTGCCCAGCCAGGACCACAGCATTCCGATCAGCTTCGATCTGGACGGTTCCAAACAGGTCACCTTTGTGGAAACCGACGGTGCTGTCTTGCGCAATCCTTGGAATCTGCAACCTGTGGGTCGCCTGTTGGGAACTGCTGTCGAAGACACGGTCACAGGACAGACAATCCTGGCTTACATCGATCCTCAGGAACGGCGATTCTTCAGCAGTTTCATCGCTTCCTCCTCCAACGCAAGCGACCTGGCGAACGGTCGCAGCGAGCTGTCCGATATCGATCTGATCGACACCAGAGACGCCGACGCAGCAAGCGGTGTAGTCGTCACCGGATCCTTCAGTCGATCGGCTGAAGACGACTCTATTCTGCAGTGGTATTCGGTCAGCGACGCCGAGGGCACGCTGGTGGATCCACTGAGCGGATCAATCCTGAAACCCAGCGAACCTGGATATGCCGAAGCAGCAAGCCGTCGCGCCGATCTGATCAACAACAACACGTTGGAGTTGATCAACTCTGTGATCACTCCCTTCAGGATCACCCTGGAGAGCGGCTCGATTTATGCACCGCTGATCACCAACCAGACAAGTGGTGAACAATACTTTGCCTTTGCCGAAGCCAATGCCGACGGGCTAGAGCACTACACCGGATTCGGCACCAACAGCTGGGGCCTCGAAGACATCTTCGGGGGCGGTGATCGCGACTATGACGACATGATTGTGCGCTTCAGCCTCAGCAGCTGAACAACACTGTCATTTTCCAGTCACTCGTCCTTGGCCTGGCCTGACGCAGCAATCCTGGCGTCCGCCCAGCGGGCAAAGAAGTACACCCCTACGAACAAAGGCGTGTAAGCCAGCCACATCTGTTCAGGAGCCAGACCACTGTTGTTGATCACAGTCAGTCCACCATATCCCACCAAAAAATAGATCAAAGCCCGTCGAAGGGCGCCCACCTGCTTGGGATTCATGTCACGGCTTGCGATGAAATCATCCTAAGGAGCTTCACCATGCAACAGAACTCGCGGACTGTCGCGATTGCCACGTCCAAACCTGAACTGGACGTTAACGATGCGTTCAATAGCTCGCATCCCATGACCCAAGACCAGGCAATTGAACTGATTGGAGCCGCAGTGGATTACAGCCGGCAGCGCTGCAGGGTTTTGAACAGCACTGAACGTCGCGGCGACGCCGATGCGATCCACAGTGAATTCGAAGAATGGCTGAATCCTTCCGGAGATTGCCTGCCGTTGATTCCCTGTCCGCTTCCAGAAGACAATTGAACATGCCTTGTAGCTGCACGAACGTCATCACTGTTGACCAGCCTGCTATGAAAGTGTTGTCGAGATTATCGACATCGTTCACCTCGTCTTTGACGAGGCGCAGTTCGACTCAGGCCATGGAACGGGGACCTGAGCTTGCTTCGAGGAACCACCATGACACTGACCTATCGCGGCCAGAAGTACGCGCAGAACACCGCTGTCGTTAAGAGCAGCGACCGTCCTGAACTCGTGTACAGAGGCCAGAAAGTGGCCAGATGAGATCCGCCGACATCCGGCACAACGCTCTGCTCCGTCAGGGCTTTTTTCATGCGTCTGCACAATCCCCTGAAACTGAGCTCCCGGCTTCTGCTGCTGGCCGCCTGCTTCACGATCGCCCAACCAGCAACAAGGGTTGATGCCGACAGCACGATGGCCCATTGCTTACTGAGCGATCAAAACCCTTCCCTGCCGGTTGAATCAGGTCCATGCCGGTTCAGCCAGCGCCAGGGAAACGTGACCATCATGTTCCGCAGGCGGACATTCGACTTCCCTTACAGAGAGGCAGGGTTGCGTTACCAGCGCAGCAACAGCAAAGCAGGCATTCGCTTCGACATGTCCGAAGGATCATCAATTGAAGTGCTGTGGCGATGAGGCCAGCGCATTAGATGTCTTCGCAGCGTTGCCTTCAGGCCATCAACAACTGATAGGCGTCATTGACCCGGCGAAAAGCATCCGCCGATCCGCCCAGATCGGGGTGATGCTGCTTGACCAGGGTCCGGAATGCCTGCTTGATTTCTTCCTGGGACGCATTCGTCTTCAACCCGAGGACCGCCAGCGCTGCGAAACGCGGATCACTAGATCCACAGCTTCCCTGCTCGTTTGGCTCACGATCCGTTGCACGTTGATCGCTACGCGTCCGACGACTACTGCTGCCGCCTTCCTGCCGATGATCCTGGCGCTGCCAATGGCGCTGGCCCTGGCGATGGCGTTGGCGCAGTTCCTCCACCACCCGGCGGGGGTCCTCATCAAGCCATTCACTGGCCCGCACCCCATACAGCGCGAATGACGCCAGCACCGCCGCTGTTTTCTTGGTGGGCTTTGACCCAACGGCAGCCAACAGATCAGTGCCCAGACCACTGACCACTCGGTCGAGCCTCTGGCTCAGGCTGAGCTGAGAGTGAAAGCTGCTGCGATTGAGCTGATCAATCAGCAGTTCAAGGCCATGCTGACGCAGCACACTCCAACCCGGCTGCATCGCCAGGGAATCTCCCCAGCGCTGAACCTGCTCTGAACTCACAAGGGCCGATGGTTGTTGCCGGTTCCAATCAGGATTGGCATCGCGCTGAGGTTGCTGCCTCTGTTGCCGGCGCAAACGATCGAGCTGCTGATGCAACCGCTGCACCTCCCTGCGCAAGGCATCATTTTCCCGCAGCAAAGCTTCCACATTGCTGGTGACTCGCTCAGCGTGGTTCTGACGGTTCCGATCGTCACGGGTTGACGATGAGGACGACCACTGGCGCGGATCAAAGCCCATGAAATCCGCGCGACGGCGACCGGCTGAGCGAATGCCAAGAGACTACGAGCCAAGGGCAATGGACGAGGTCACCATTCGTTGATGCGGAGGGCAGGATGGTGCTCTGCAGCAGCTTGGCCATTGGCGACTTATCTCGTGACCGGTGCCAACAGGGGTATTGGTCTTGCCTATTGCCAACAGCTCCTGACCCGTGGAGACAAAGTGATCGCGGTCTGCCGTCAGTCCAGCGATGAACTGAATGCCCTTGGCGTACGCGTGGAATCAGGGATCGAACTCACAAGTCGAGACTCAGTCGCCGCACTAGTCAATGGACTGAGAGACCAACAGCTGGACATCGTGATTCTCAATGCAGGGATGCTTCATTCGATGGGGTTGAGCGACCTGGACCCGGAAAGCATTCGCCAGCAATTTGAAGTGAATGCTCTGGCTCCTCTCTTGCTTGCCAGGGCTCTCATTCCGTTGATGCCTGAGGGTTCAAAACTGGTGCTGATGACCAGCCGGATGAGTTCCATCGAAGACAACAGCTCTGGGGGCTCCTACGGCTACAGGATGTCGAAAGTGGCACTGAACATCGCTGGAAAATCACTTGCGGTTGACCTGCAGAGCCGAGGTATTGCCGTGGCGATTCTTCATCCTGGCCTGGTTAAGACTCGCATGGTCAGATACAACCCCAACGGCATCAGCCCGACGGAGTCTGTCAAGGGACTGATTGCACGGATTGACGAACTAACTCTCGAGAACAGTGGCAGCTTCTGGCATGCCAATGGCACAGTGCTGCCCTGGTAAAAAACGAAAACAACAATAAAAAACCCCTGTTCAAGACAGAGGTCGACTGAATCAAGCAGCGAATGAAATTTGTTGAATCAGTGAATCAGAAATAATTGCTGAGGGCGTCCAGCGATGACCAGAGGTACTTCACAACAATGTTGGCACCAACTCCGAGGGTCGCGATGAACGCACCAAAAAGAATTAGTTGGACGTAGCCAACCCGATCTTCCGGTGCCCAAACATCATGCTCCTGTATGGATTTCAACCGAGACCAACCTGGGAAAGAATTCCCTGACCAGTCAGAAGCTCGGTACCGAGACCAATCACAAAGCCCATCATGGCTAGACGTCCATTCCACTGCTCAGCAAAAGCAGAGAAACCAAATTTTGCGTTGTCCATCGGGAAGAATCGCGAGTGCCCCCTTTGTAACAGATTGTTTCGTCCTTGTGTGAGTCGACGTGCAAATGAATAGTTGCTCTGAGTCATGAGTGATCTCAGGAGCCCCGCTGGCATCACCATCGCAACCCGATGCAGCACGGGTTCGAGGCAGGCAAGATGACACTTCAGCCTGGCCAACGATGGACCAGCCAACGCCTGCAAAACCATCGCTTCAGGACATTCTGCTGCGAGCTCTGCGGATTGCCGCAAGCACCGTCGCAATCGTGGAACTGCTGCGCAACAACTGGACCGGGGGAGTCCTCGCGGCCATGGCCTGGGTTCTGTTCACCCAGGTCGAGCGATTGCGCGGCTCTGCAGACGAAGACATCGACAACGGATCCCGCTGAGCAACTCATGGCAGGGCCGATCCCGATCGAACAGGTTGCCGCCTTTGCTGAAGGTCCATTTCAGGGCAACCCTGCAGCTGTCTGCCCCCTGCAGACTTGGCTGCCGGATCGGCTAATGCAGGCGATCGCATCTGAGAACAATCTTTCTGAGACCGCCTTTTATGTGGGCACTGAAGGGCACTATGACCTTCGCTGGTTCACTCCCACCTGTGAGGTTGATCTCTGCGGACACGCCACTCTGGCGGCGGGCCATGTTGTGTTCCAGCGTGAACCCAACCTCGAGATTGCGCAGTTCAGCTCCAACAGCGGACCACTGACGGTTCGCCGCAATGGACCGCAGCTCACTCTCGACTTCCCTCTGCAGCGTGGGGAAGCCTGCGCCGCTCCGACCGGACTTGACCGGATCCTCGGCACCAGTGCCGTTGCCTGTCTGCAGGCGCTGGATCTGATGGTGGTGGTCGCTGATGAGCGTGAGGTTGTTGCGATCAAGCCTGATTCGAAGGCTGTCGCCGCTCTTCCTGGACGGGGTCTGATCGTCACAGCACCTGGGTCAGATGTCGATTTCGTCAGCCGGTTCTTCGCACCGTCATGCGGAATCGAGGAAGATCCAGTCACAGGGTCAGCACACTGCACCCTGGCGCCTTACTGGGCTGATCAACTCGGCCGCACAAGCCTGGTTGCCCGTCAGCTTTCGGCTCGAGGTGGGCTGCTGCACTGCGCATTGACGGATGAAAGAGTGTTGATCAGCGGCCGCGTGATCCCTTATCTCAGTGGACTGATTCACATCGATAGATCGTGCGTTGATCCAGGAAACAACGACGAACGTCCATCGACATTGGTTTAAGAGATATCGACTGGCACCGCTTATCAACGCCGCGCAACCCAAGACCAGACGAACCAGGCAATCACGCCGAGCAACACCCAGGGCAGCAGTGCACGCAACACAGTCACGGCGACGAGCACGACCAGCAGACTCACAGCACCACGCTTGACCAGCGCCTTGCTGTCGTCGGTCATGTACCGCCAGCGGGGGATCAGCGGCACGGCATCAGGGAAAGACCAACAATGATTTTAGAAGATTTCTGCGCAGAACACTGATCTCAGGCTTTATTCGCTCACGGTCCTGCCTGGTCGTTGTTGAACTGATTGAGATCACAAAGCTCTGCAGCGTCGTTGTAGTAGTCGTCAAAACGATCCCAACGGAAGCTGCGCGGGTCATATCGACTGCGACTGCGGTCAACGGCTGCATGCGTGGTCAGACGCGTGATCGGTATCCCGAATGTCGCTTGCCAAAGCAGCACCTGTTCTGCAAGTGATTTGTATTGCGCATTGGTGTAGCCAGAATGCCCGTCGGCGTCCCCGCGACCATCCGATGGCGTTACCAGACTGATGTGCAGAGCGATGTTGTTGATCGATCCCACGCTGCCGGGACGATCCCGCAACGTGACGTCACCGAAGGCCGACATGCCGCTGCCGTAGGCACGCTTCTGATCAGGAACAATCCGCACACGACGACCATCCCGGCCAATCAGCATGTGATAACTCACCTGTTGATCATCATCCGGATGGTTGGTCTTGAACAGGCCAAGAGCCTGAGCTTCGCTGATCACAGTTTCGTGCAGAACGATCACCATCGGCTTCACCTGCAGCTCACGTCCCCACGAATCCCTGGACTTGCGTTCTCCGAAATTGGTTGGGTGAGCCAACTGAATATCCTCCTCAGCAAGACCGAGACGCTGTTCACAGGCCTGAATCTCCTCCAATGATGATGCCGCGACACGGCTGTCTCCAAGACGCATGAGAGGGGGCCTATCCGGGGATGGCAGAGCTCTACCAGCTCTGTCAGATACACCCTTACCGCCCGAATTGCCATCCAAAAGCGAGCATCCGCAAAGACCAATCAGCAGTGAAATCGCCAGCTGATGGGGAGCTGATCTCATCACAGCATTCAGAGCGTTCAATGCACGGTTCAACATCTCATACTTCACAGAATTCTCGACAACAGCGACATCAACAATGTTGACGAAAAAGCAAGACAAGCACCTGCATAAAAATTGCTCCATTCATCGTCATTCCATGAATGGATAAGATGAATCAAGCAGAATAATCACAAGCTTACTGGAAGAACTTTGGTGCACAAAATGACAGGCGGCGCCATCGCACATGCAACTGCAATCACTGCAGGAATGTGGGTTGTTGAACCATTTGCGGCCTCACGATCACTGCACCGATCGCATCAGGCACGGAGCTGAGATAACGAACGAACGAGCGCGAACGCATCACGCCTCGCCCCGGAGCAGCATGGATAGCATCCAGCCGGGAACCCTCTCGGATCAGAACCCCCATGTGGCTCACATCAAGACCACCGACCCGCGTTGCCACCGCAAAAATATCGCCGGACTGAAGACTGGGAAGTGCAGCCTCGAGCGAAGCAAGCGGCAGGTAATGCTGTTCGATCCGCCTTCCCTGCTCGCGTGCACGAATGCATTCGAACCGATCAGGCGATTGCAGGGCGGGATAGCGATCACGGTGGCTCGACATGAAATTGAGCGGCAAATTCCGCGTGGCCTGCGCGGACCAAACAGGTTGCGACTCGATCACTCCCTGAGCCTGAGCTGAGCCAACCCAGTCATGAAAATAGTGCTGACGCGTGCAGTACCCGATCTCGCCGTTCCGATAGCGAAGGCGCTTGGTCCGAACAGCGAAATCATCAAAAGATTCAGCAGACACCACCGCGAGCAGTTGTTCAACAAACAACATGCAATCGAATTGCGTGAGATCCAGGCGTAACTGCTCTCGGCCGGATTGATCGAGAGACATGGCCATATACGGACTGCCAACAAAAAACTCAGCGAGACGAGCGATGGCTTCATTGAGAGGCAATGCTCGAATCAGTGATTGAGCCCGTTTGAATCTTGTCCTGGTGCCTTCAACAACATGAACATCTTCGATGGACCTAGAAACCCTGGAAAGAGAACCACCAGCAAAAACCCTGAGGGGAACAGCTGACTGGGCTCCCACCGCAACCTGCTGAATAGGAACGAGAACGATTGATGTCAGTCCGGCAATCAGGGGGGCGGTGAAATTCACATCGGCTGAACTGCAGCATTCACACTCCCACGACTCGGATGGTCATGAGCGGACTAATCAGGCTTGCGTCGCATGACGCCGACGGCCGAGCGGCTCAATCCAATGTTCAACCACGTCCCGATGCTGGAACCACTGAGGGGGCACCCGGCAACCGAGGTTCACAACACCATCGTCCATCAAGCGACCAAGACGAACTGCAGCAGCCTCCTCGGCCCGCGAGAAGACGTGTTGATGAGAAGCAAGCCAATCAACTTCATCTTCCGTGATCACGCCTGAGGAGAGGCTTTCCAGAAACAGTTCGCCAAGAGTCATCGGAGCTTTGTAACGAAGTCGTTACATCATGACGCTCGTGTCAGGCCATCGCGAGCGCAGCCACAGATCGGCCGTACCGACAAGCTCGCGACCCGACATGACATTTTTTTAAGATCGCTTCACTGGCAGGCCAATTCATGCGTGTGAATCTTTCTCAGCAATTTGAAGCCGAGTCGATCAAACGGATGATCGATGCCACCACTAATGTGCATGAGCTTCAGTCGTTGGCGCGGGAACTGACTGATCTTTATTTCCGTCAACGGGCTGCAACCGCCTGGGTTGTATCAGAACAGTGATGGCAAACCGACTGCACTACAGACGCATCAATACCCCCATCGATTGATCGGCCCGCGAGCAACGATCAGACTGTTGCCTCCCAAGCTGAAAGGCCATTACGGCGTGAGCAGAAAATCGGAGCGCTGACAGTACAGCCAGGCCCATGCAAAGCGGACAATGGAGCAATCCCATTGCTCAAGCCTGGGATCATTTACTCCCGATCATGCGATTGCTTGCCATTTCTTGACCTGTAAACAGGAAAATCGGAGGATCAACGGCTTAGCACCCTCATCATGCGCGCATTCAGCATCGCTCTGGTCACAGCAACTGGATTGCTGACAACCACCATTGCTGTCGAGGCCAAAACAACCAGAAGCTTCAGCGGTTCAAGCCCAGCGGAAGTGGAGAAGAATGCCCGTAAAGCTGGTTATAACTACCCGGATGGAGACATGAACTGCTCCAGCAGGTGCAACCAGCGCTGGGCCAAGGATTAAAACAACTGCGAGCGAATCCGTGACGACGTCCTGATCGAGGACGCTTACGTTCCAAAGGCCACCGTGCAAACCGCGTTGACCAACTGAGCTTGGCCACGATTTTCAGCGGTATGCCCGTTGAGATAACCACTGGTGCAGTCGGCACTCATCGGCGCTCCGTCAACGTTGAACATCACGGTGGATCCATTCACCCGAATACTGTCGTAATCAAGTTGATAGGCACTGTTCGGCACGGCAATCGTTCGATTATTCGAATGAAAAGCCGAGCTGATCAACCCACCGATCACAGCAGCCCCTACAAGCTCTCCGAAACTGTTCCAGTCCCAACGGTTGTGATGGTGATTCCCATACCACTGGCCGTGATGGCCATACCAGGCACCACCGGCATAACGGTGGTGGTAATGGAACTCAGCATGGTCGGAGTGATGGTGGGAGCCACCTCCTGAGTGATGGTGATTTTCACCGCCATGGTGATGCCCAGCCCAGGCAACAGGAAGTGCCAGTGGCTGAAGAGCGCACAGAGCACCCACCAACAGCTTCATCACTCTGCGGGAAAGCATTAGCGCGGCCTCAGTGAATTGATTCACTGAATGCTTAGCCACGCAGAAGCCACGCTGCATTCACCATTACTCAGTTCTCAACGCAGAACAATGCGTGATTGCACTGATTGCCGAACAGCCCAATGAACATCAACACTGGAGTTATCCAATCGGAGGCACCGGATGACGGCAGACACTCCACCTGAGCAGATCTGAGAAGCGATTCGGCTGTAAGTTGCTGCTCCAACGTTTCCCTCAACCAACATGTGGTGCAATTGATCGGATCATCAAGGTCGATCCGATCAACCTAACCTCTTAGGAACCTGGCCCCAGAGTCTTACTGCAGGATTGTTCGCTTCTACTTTCCTTCGCTTCAACAACTGTCCTTCGCAACGAATTCAACCAGGATTCACGTTCAAATTCAGACAGGAAGCCAATGAACAAACGAGCGAGTTAGACCGTTCCATTCATCCGGATGGTGCGGTCACCAAACCAGCAAATTGCTGGAAAAACCCCCGGAATTCAGCACCAACTCTGAATTCCGGGGGTTCATTCATGCGCACTAAAATGAGTGTTACTCCTCTAAATCTACAGCTGCGATTGAAGAACTAATTACAGCACAACTTGCAACACTATCTGTCAGCCCGTTTGCACAATGATCGGCGATTAAACCGAACACGACATCTCCTGATCACGTACAGCATCAAACACACCCTGCTCTACAAGAAAAACATTCATGGCGGTCCAATCAGCACACCACCCTTCGATCTGTGGGAGAGAGCAGGAGCTGCGCACTCTGATGCAGACCTCAACCCGGAACTGGCCATCATCAACCGAGTGCAGGCGGCAAAATCTGAAATCTGGCTTCGCCTGCGCGCTGCACATGCATCAGCCAACGGTGCCCGCAGGACCGAATGGTGATCTGATCTCACACCTGCAATACATGCTGGAACATCCAGATGAAGGTGATAACCACAACGCTGAGCCTTTCGCTCATTGCTACAGACGCATGGCTGATCTGATCCCGGAGTTGATTCAAGAGGGGTGCGATCCTCGGATCATGCTCGATTACTCAGGAAATCTGCTCTGGGGCGTCACGCAGATGGGACGGAGGGACATCACTGAAGCTCTTCATTACCTGGCCTGTGATGAAGAGATGAATAGGCACGTGGAATGGCTCGGCACGTTCTGGAGCCATGCCGTGGCACCCTCCACACCCATCCCTGATCTGGCCCTGCAGGTCAGCGCCTGGCAACACCAATTCACAGATCTATTTGGCGACAGCGCGCTTCAGCGGGTGCGGGGTTTCTCCTTGCCAGAAATGCACCTACCCAATCACCCAGACACGCTGTTTGCTCTGGTAAACAGCCTGCTAGAAGCCGGCTACCACTGGCTACTTGTGCAGGAGCACAGCGTGGAGCAGCTGGATGGTTCGCCCCTCAGCAGCCAACAACGCTTTGTTCCCAACAGGCTGGTGGCCCGTTCCTCCTCAGGAGAGGAGATCAGCATCACAGCTTTGATCAAGACCCAGGGTTCAGACACCAAACTCGTCGGGCAAATGCAACCGTGTGAGGAGGCATTTGGACTCAGTCGCCAACGGCTGGGCAACGCTGAGATCCCTTCTCTCGTCAGCCAGATCGCAGACGGAGAGAACGGTGGAGTGATGATGAATGAATTTCCGGAGGCCTTCCGCCAGGCCAATCACCGCATTCGCGACAGCAACCATGACACAACCGCCCTGAACGGATCGGAATATCTCGAGCAACTGGACGCCTTGGGACTGAAGACGAGCGACCTTCCCCGTATTCAAGCCGTTCATCAGCATCGTTTGTGGCAGAAGGCGGATGAATCGGGTGGCGTGGATAGCGTTATTGCAGCCATCGATGAGCTCAGCTCAGCCAACGACGGTTTTTCAATGGAAGGCGCTTCATGGACCAACAACCTCAGCTGGGTTGAGGGGTACGACAATGTGCTCCAACCGATGCAGCGCCTCAGCGCACGCTTTCATCAGCAGTTCGATCAGCAGCTCTCGGAGCAACCCCGCTTGTCGCAGTCGCCAGCCTTCCGAGATGCCTTGTTGCATCTACTACTTCTAGAAACCAGCTGCTTCAGGTACTGGGGACAGGGCCAATGGACCCAGTACGCAACTGACATCTACGACCAGGGAATGGAAGCTTTAAATCGATCGTTTGATCTTTCAACAGGTCCTATTGCAGGGGATAAGTAAAAGTTGAACCCCCTTTCTCACAGCACTACGTAGACATACACCACTTGACTTGATCGGCGCTGCACTAAAAAGAGATCGCACATGGCGCACCCAAACCTCCTTCTGAATGAAGAAAGAAATGGGCACTGGAGCACTTACCCGCATGGAGGTAGCAGCCACATGGCCTATGCACTGGGATCGACCTGCATGGCGGTTGTGAAGGACCTGCCCCCTGAACCGTCGACGTCGCCGGCATCGTCATTGGCTAAAAAAGCCCCACTCATGAGAGCGAGGCGTTGCGTTGAGGCAGCTTGACTTAGAGGGCGCAGCCGTCACCCCCGCTTAGCGGACTGATCATCTGTTCATCAGCTTTGCGGCCAATGCCCCATATAAGGGAGTGCAAACAATGCGGCTGATACTGCAAAAAGTGAAAAGCCAGCCAAAAGACTGTAAGTGAATGTAGTCATTTTGGTTAATCCAGACTCTATTTTGGTTTTAAACAGGTTCGTGAATTCTGGTGGTAGATAATCAATAACCGCCATGTGCCTCTTGCACCTTGCCTCGCATGCAGTTTTGCCGCACCCATGTTTCATTTTCTCAAACACACGAGTTTCATCGGAGACCTTCCAAGACCCATTCGACCCACCCATACACATGACCTAGTGCAGCCGTACAACTGCAGTGAGCGCGATGGAGCAGTGGGATTTTGTGGATACGTGTGAGCTGCAGAACTGGCAAGAAGCCCTGATCTGCCTGACTTGCCAGCACTTCGCATATGGCGTTAAAGGCCACTGCCGAACGATGGTGGCCTGCAATCTCAGGCAGCAGCAGCAATCAACTCCGACTCTCTGGCGTTGGTGCCGCAGTGCTGCATACAAGCCACGCGCTTGTTGGCCCATGAAATGAGAAATCTCTCGCCCATTCAGCACAATGCGATCAGCCGCATACGCATAGCGTTGGTTACACAACTAAGACCTAACGCCAAAAAACTGTTCGCGAAAGATCAGAAGGGTCCTACAAAAAACAGCGAATCAGCATCCAAGACATCAAGGAAAAATTATCCAACAAAATGGCTACATAATCTTCTGAAAAAGTATGAATTACCCTCGAAAACAATAACCACAAACTCATCAGACCCAACAACACCCTCATACTCAACACAAAAAGAATCAACAAACTGATCAGCCGTTTTAATTCCGTTTTGGTTCAAAAGAGTGACAAATGAATTGTTCTGATCTTCTCCAAGAATGTAATCAGTATGATCAGCAATCTCATCGATCAGCAGCTGTTCCTCCTCAGGCTTTGCCTCATACCAGTCGGCATACCTTTGACGCTCTTTGAGCGATTCACGCGAGAGACCTCCACTCATCAGTGGGCCTTGATCGCTGAGATGAAGTCAGACACGCCTTGTTCAGTAAGGGTATGGATCATTGGAGTTTCACAGTGCTGTTGCTGGCCTGAGCAGCTGACGTTTCACCCGATCAGGCGGCAACCGCACCGAAACGAATCAGCAGCCAGAGCTGCTGATTCAAAGACGACCGGCGCGATCACCCAACTCATCAGGCAGAGCGGGAGCGACGACGAACCACCCGGCGACCGTCAGGTGTCTGTTCGACCTCGGGAGCAGAGTCTGCCGACTTGGTCACGTCTTGCCCTTCAGGCTCGTTCTCTGGGGGTTCCTGTTCAGCGATCACGCCGACCACCACAGCAGCCTGCACCTGGTCATGCAGATCGCCAATCACCATTAAGGCTTTGAGCGTGAGCTCAAGCCGAGACTCCCTCGGCAGGCCTGGACGCAGTTTCTTGACTGAGCCCCAGAGCTCAAGCGCCACCTCTCTGAGGAGTTCCTTGTCTGCCATTCGAGCCCGATGCGATCCATCTAATCGATGGCATCAACCTACCGTTCAGAGTGCGGCCCGCCTCAGTTGAAGTGAGAATTGGCTTCAGATCCTTATCAAGAACGCCCTCTGAACAGCATCTGAACACGCCAGGATGTGCCTATGGCTTTAACTCTCGTCTATGACGGCGGCTGCCCTTTCTGCAGTCATTTCGCCCAACGCAGTGAACTGATGGGTGGTCTACCGAACCTGGTGATCAGGGATGGGCGCAGTGACCACGCGCTGAGAGCCGAATTACGCCATAAAGGGTTCAACCTCAGCAACGGCGCAGTGCTGATGGATGAAGACCACATCTGGCACGGCAGTGAAGCCATTTCAATCCTCTGTCAACAACTGTCCCCAAGCGACCCACTGCTGCGTCTGTTGAATGGTGTATTCAGCGATTCCGGTCGGTCCAATCGTCTTTATCCAGGTCTGCTGATGGCACGGAAGATCGCGCTCGGATTGCGAGGGCTGCCTGTGGATCCTGATCAGGCTTGAGTGGAACTCCCAAGCAAATTGGGAGAAAGCTGCTCAACATGATCAGAGGCGTGATCGTGCTGGTAGGCGAACTCTTCGAGCTCAGCATGCAACTCCAGCAACATCACAGCCATTGAATGGGCCAGTTCCCTGCTGAAGCTGATCTGCATGGAGCGCTCAAGTTTCCGACCTGGCGGTTCTAAAAGCTTCAACGGAGAAGGCGTGGATGTCGTCAACGTGCCGTTACATAAGGGCCGCCCAGCGATCCAGCGGCGGCCCGAATGATTACTTGTGCTCGCGCTGCCAGCGGCTGAAGTTGGCAGCGGAGAACTTATGACCATGGCGCATTCCAACCTTGGCCACACAGGTTGTATCACCGGCGCACTGCTCAACCTCGCGGCGGATGTTGTCGTTGCCGTTAGCCCTGGCGAGAAAAGTCTCCAACTGTTTCATGGACATGGTGAGTCTCCAGAAGGGTTCTTCACCGCTAACCCAACTTGACCGGTAAATCCGAATCCATCAGTTTTTCTTCTCCACTTTTCTTCTCCACAGCCTTCGCTATGGCCCTCGGCCTGGAAGCCACCATCACATCAGCACACCTGGACGCTGATCGCCCTGCTGTGAAGGACCAGGGGCCTGAGGCAAAGGTCCCTGCTGCGGCAACACCCGGTACTGAACCCTTACACGCATACGAGCCGCGCAGTGGGTAATCAGACCGAGCAAGAGAACCAGCAATAGGCCTGTGGCTGCGCGTTGACTCATGTTCAGACCTGCTTATGCAGCCACCCAGCGGCCAAGAAGACAGCACTACCGAATGCGACAGCCCTGCCCAATGCAGCTGGCTGAATCAATGCCGGACGTTGAAACAGCATCACTTGCGGCCAACGATCACCGGGGGGGTTCCGCCGGCAGCCCCGGGAAGTCCAGGCACAACCTGGGTCTGGCCGTCCCACTTGTCCAGGAAGAGCTTGTAAAGAACCTGGTCATCGAGGCTCTTGTTGAGCGTGTCGTAACGCAGCGCTTCCTGTTCAGCGATTTTGACCTCCGTCTGAGCGCGCAGCAGCTGCTGCTCAGCAATCTGTTTCTGCTCAATGGCAGCCCTGTATTCCTCAGCAATTTCCAAACCGGTGAGATCCAAACCCACAACCTTCACGTAATCGAACTGGTCCAGTTCCTCAGCAACCGTGGAGGCCACAAGCGAGGAAATGTCATTCCACTCAGAAGCGATTGTGACCAGCTCGTACTGGGAGAACACAGACTTCAGGGCCTTGAGCAATGAAGGCTGAATGATGCGCGGATAAACATCGCGGTCACTGCTTGCAATCGTGCTGTAAACGCGGCCCGCTTCATCAGGGCGCAAGGCATATTTGATGGTGGCTGTGGCCTGGATCACTTGAAGATCCTTGGTGAGAGTGGCGAAATTCTCAGGTCTCACCTGAGTTCTGATGCTGAATGGCCACACCTGCTGAACCAACGGTGCTTTCACATTGAGGCCCGGCTGGCGCGGCCCCCCGCTCACCTTGCCAAGGGTGGTGATTACCGCGACCTCTCCGGCTGGGACCACAAACAGCGCCTGGCCCAAGAGCAGTAAACCGGCCAACACAAGGGCAACGATCGCCACCAGACCGCCTTCGGGACCTCCTGGGGTGGCCGATCGCATTGACGAGGGGCTTTGCATGAAGTGAATGCGTCAGACGCTCAAGTTGGCCCTCTTCTAGCGACAGGCGGCGCTGTCTGCTCACGGGGGCGATCGAGTCCTGATAGCGTCCGGCCATCCTGCTTGGGTCCCATGCTGAGAAGCCTGTTCTCATTGCTGTTTGCCGCCCTCCTGCTGATGGCGCAACCAGCATGGGCAGCAGACCTGCGGCTCACCTCCGTGGCCCTTGCCCCCTGCGACGCATCCGACCCGGGCTCCCAGCCAAACGACAGCAACAGACAGCGCAGCAACATCACCAGCCCGGAAGGAGCGAGCTGCTACGTGCTCAGCGGCAAAGTCAACAACCCAGGACGCAATTCCGTCGTGGATACCGATGTTTACGCCCGGATTCTTGATCGCAGCGGCGAACCGGTGCTGCAGAACCGGACGCGGGTGGGATCGATCGGCGATGTCCTGCCAGGAGAGCACCCTTTTGCGCTGCGATTAGCAGTACCGGCTGGAACACCAGGTCCGTTTGAGGTGAAAAACCCACGCGCTCGCGGTTTCAGTGCGCCAGTGCGCAGCAGGGCTGGCGACGACGAAGAATTGCTACCGCTCGAACAGGGCGTGGTGCAACCTGGACTTGAGGATGAGTTCAGCTGATGCTCCAGGTACTGCGAGCAGGAGCGGTGATCGTTCTGATGCTGATTGCCATGGTGCTGATCAGCTATCACCCGCGGGCTCGACAGCCGGGCAGACGCGTGCACTCACTTCAAGACAACCGGATGATGCCGAGAAACACGATGAGGCGTCTTCGGCAGGACAGGTTGTAGAGCCAGAGCCCAGACCATGCCGCATCCGCAATGGCAAGACAGAAACCCTTTGAGGATCTAAGCCAAAACAGCAGTCGACGGGTCAAATGCATGCGTTGACGGTGGGTTGCCAATCATGAATTCACCAACGGAACATTCAAGCCGATCGGAAAGACCTGATGCCTGTTCAAACAACTCGCTGTCACCAAAACTCAGGCCACAAGGCGCGAGTCCCAGAGCCGTCGCCACCAGATAGAGCTGCTGATAGATCGATCCCACATCTTTGAGGATCAGCGCGTAGGACAAACCGGTTTGCTGATGAAGACTTGCATTTCTGCCATAACGGGCAGCCATCACAACAAGAACATCAGGCAACTGACCCTGACCCGACGAAACAGATGCTGCCTGAGGTGCACGACATGTCGAGGCCGCCGCCTGTTCCAGCATCTGCACACAGACCTCGCTGAGATCGCTCAGCTTTCCAAGAGAGTGATTGAAGGAGTCGTAGTGGTAGAAGCCCGGCTGAAGGCCGATACATCGGTTAATGCATAAATAGAGCTCAATTGAATGAAGGGCTCCAGCACTGGCAACAGGCCTCAACAAGCCTGAATACGCTCGAGACAGAGCAGGATCGCAAAGGATTTCCTCACGAATGTGCATGGAGTGCCAGAGGAAATCACTTAACAGACCAGCATTAATCGGCTGCTCCTGATAAACACGTATTGTTTTGCGCTCGCGAACAACTTGAAAAAAACTCAGGTTGTGATTAATACGGGATGGCTTGGGAAGAGCTGCGGAGCCAAGAATGATTCTCTGATGCTTCGCAGGAAACTGCTGTTTTTCGATTAACTTCTGCTGTGATTGATCGCAAAATAGGTCAATCATCCGCTCACGAGTGTGGCAATGAAATGCGAGATCTTCAGCTGTCCAGCACGCATCAACAGCCTCCTGATCGATGTCAGCAACACCTTGACCATCGCAAATCCCTGCGACTCCGGAACTCAATAGCAATGACACCACATCAACATAGTGCGCCTGAAGATCATCAGGAAGACAGCCTCTGATAATCTTTTCATCACACGCTGCCACAAGCGGCACAAGCATCGAAAACAATCTCTTATCCTTCAAACAAACATTCCCGGTTGATAAAGGTGAGGAAATCTGTAGTCCATCAATCAAAGGCTGAACATTGACAAATTTTGAAAACCTGATGTGATAAACACCCTCTGGAGCAGTCTTGCGATGAAACAGAGACTTAACAGGATTGAGACAGATTGCAGCGCCTTGCACACCACTAATTTCAGTTAAAATCAGCCCCTTTGCATAAAAATCTTCAAGCTTATCCAGAAGCTCTTGATATTCTGCATCGGTGGACAACGAATCATCAAAAACTAAAAACTGTTCTCGATCAACTCCAGTCCCAGAAAGATCTCTCAACAGACTCTTCAGCGAGTTACTTGGATGATCAAGCCGCAGGCTTTGTCGGATCGAATTCAGTCGTGTGGCATAGGGCGTCGTGATGACAACATTGTTCTCACCGGAAACAACCTGCACACCATTGCGGAATCTATAGCTAAGCATCGCCCCAACCCTAGCTCCATGCGCCCAAGACAAAATCAGACTTTGTCAATCACGAAGCACCACAAGCAAGCAATCACCTCCAGCAGCTTCAAATCACACCAGAATTTTGCGGAAACCAAAGAACAGTGTCGAAACAAAGAGCATCAAACAACATGCGCCACGAAGTCCATCAAGACTTCTTCGCAAAGGAAACCGATGCCTGAGAAACAACCAAATTCTCAACAATCAAAATAAAATGAGACGGAATCGACTCCCCAGATATGGATTCTTCAAAACTACAAGCAAGACAAAAACCACTCAAACACAACTAAATGAGTATCAGCAAATGATCAAGCAAGATATTTCCAGAATTTTTTATTAACCGCGATTCGAGTCCAGAAATACAACGACAACAGGAATGCCCCAAAAAAGCCGAGCCCCATTCCCCACATCAAAGTGTCTTCAACACCAAGAAAATCCATGCAATGGAAAAAGGCACCAGCCATAAAGAATGCAAAGCCAAAGGCTCGAAAATTCTTCGGCAATTCAGTTGTAGCCTGCTTGGAGCTGTTCATTTCCGGTTAAAGCCTCTGTTCAGAAAGGTGAACCATGCGCCGGCCACAAGCAGCATTGCAGGCAGACCGGCGAAGAAAACGCTGGAATCTGATTCTCCAGCGCTGACAATCCAAAAAAGTCCCCAAAACCAAGTCAGGAGAAAAATCAGATTGAGCAGCAGCTTCGAGGAGAATTGAGCAATGAGCACTTCTCCAACTCGACGCTGAAAAGTTGTAGCTTGAGTGTTAGCCATAATCATCAGTGCCGATTAGATTTTGATACCGACGCGCCCTCGCGTCGTATCAATTGCTCCAAACAGCAAGGTCTGCTCGAGCTGGGGCATGAATCAATTGATTCAGTGGCTGCCATACTGGTGAGGCTTTAACGACCCAGCCGATCGACTGACAGCAAGAAACGCTGTTGATCGATTCATTCAGACAGCAGCTGAATGAGTTACAAGCAAGAAGAATCTCCAGCACTTAAAAAGAACAGAAGCCGAACTTTCGCATTAAGTTAACAACTCTGCGATTGGTAAGTTTCTAGGTATGCAAAAAGAAGTTGATCAAAGATCCCAGTGAGAAACAAATAAATCACGGCACGAGGGGCAATCCTGGCGACAACTCACGACAATACTTTTGAACACTTCACCAGGGCAAGAAGATTCAATCGACGTTGTTGAAACCAGCATTGCGTCAACCCATGGATCAATTTTGCAGTGCAGAGAGCAAAGAAAGTTGACCGTCGTCCCGACCTGAAACAACTTCCCAGCCGCTTGGATCCCATGGACCGAGCAGCGGCTCAAGAGCTCTCAGCTGCTGGCCATCAAGGGATGCCATCCAAGCTTGCTCCAATCCCTCCGGAATCAGAACGGGCATGCGGTGATGCAGAGGCTTGACGAGCGCATTGGGAATCGTGGTGAGGACAGTGCAAGTATCAACTTCACTACCGTCACTCCCCAGCCAACGCTCCCAGAGCCCAGCAAGCCAAAAGGGTTGGCGATCAATGCGCCTGATGGTGCGACCTTTTTCAAAGAAACAACTGGCAGGGATCAGACAGCGTCGATGACGCCAAGACCCTCGAAAACTGGGCTTCTCAGCAACCGTTTCTGCACGAGCATTGAAAGGCCTGGGGCCGTTGGAAGGGTCCTTCAACCAGCCTGGGATCAGCCCCCAGAGCATCAGCGAGGCCTCCGGACCCGACTGATCACAACGACATGCCAGCAATGGTTCGCCAGGAACGATCATGTCCCTTGGCGCATAGCGAGTCCGATGTTCCTGACCCATACCGTCAAGCAAAACGGTAGGCAGCTTGTTCAAGGGCGTCGAGAGGGCATAACGACCGCACATGTCAAGTCGGCTCGATCAGGATTCCTCACGAAAGATACGTTCCAGGTCGCGGCGAAACTGTTGCGTTGTGAGAGGTCTCTCGCCACGACGGCGATTGTTGCGAATCACCAACGATCCAATCCACCAGACCTGTAGACCAGCAAAAACTGATCCAAATAAGAGAAGGCTGAGTGTGGGAGCGTCGACCTGGAAGGGCATCAGCGCTGCAAAAAATCAAGCAAAATGAAGGGCCCCGCCGATAGGTCCATGAAGGAGATCAGCATCTTTGAGCTGGTTGCCCGCAATTTTGCTCGCTTCGCTGCAGTATCTGGCGTTGTTGCCCTTGTGGTCTGGCTCACCTGGGTCATGCTCGATTTTGAGCATATGAACAGTGGATTCACCCTGCCGCAATCTGTTTACTGAGGCAGGGTTGAAACCGAATCAGCTCACTCCGTCAGCAACGACATCTGCTTTGGCACCATTGACTGATTCGTTGTTAGCGGCAAAAGCTGCTTCAAGACGACTTGCTTGAGAGCGCGTGTCAGGAGCAAAACGTCGAACGATCAGTTCATCGACGGACAAACGACCGGGGCCGACAGCAAGAATTGCCGCTACAGAAGCGAAATACAGACCCAGGAGCTCAAGCAAGTAAATGTTGAATCCGGACGTGCTAATGGCGTGGTAGATGGCCACACTCATTGTTCCGAGGATGGCTAAGGCACCAAAGCGTGTCAGCAGCCCTGTGATGAGGAGCCAGCTGCCACCAACTTCAGAAAAGGCAGCGATATAAGAGAGAGTGATTGGGAATGGAAGCCCTAAAGGGCGAACAAAAGCGTCAGCAAAGTTGTCGATGTTGGCAAGCTTCTCGTAACCGTGATGGATCAGGAGTACTCCTGTAAAAACCCGGAGCACAAGTAGGCCTGCGTCGGCGAGGAACGGCTTTGTAAGAAATGCCCTGATCACAGAAATAAAAGTATGTTTACGAAATGTAAGATACTTCCCCCTGCAGCGTGTGCCGAAAGAACAGATCAGGGCAAAAATAGGCAGATATACTCACTCAAGCCGAACAACGCAGATCCCGACCAAACGCTACATAATGAAGCAACATTACGAGTGCTTGACATGAACAGCGAAGCTCTCATCACTTTGTTCCTTGGTTTCGGAGCGGCGACCATCAGTCTTTTGTTCTGGAAACTGAGCCGGCCTCAGTCAACAAACCGTTTGTAGAGCCAGCGCACAAAACCACCAACTACGGGTACGGGCTCAAAGGTGGGACCCACAAAATCAAAATAGTCTCGGTGATCCTCAACCTTGCCTTCAGCGTTGAAGCGAAGACGGCTGGTGCCCGGATAGATGAATTCGATCCCCTTAATCTTGAGACCCATTTCCCATTCCACAAATGCCGTGTCACCCTCTACGGCAATAGCGGCAGGGGTGAGGTACACGTCATCGCAACGCCGCATCAGCCCGTCTTGTGCTTCGACATAGGCCTTGATGCCCTGACGCTCCTGAGTCGGGTCCTTGAAGCGAACGTTCTCGTCATATAACTCTCGCCATTGCTCTTCAGTGGGAGCTGGCATGCCGTAGGGCTTCGTGAACAGTTCACGTAGACGATCAACGTTCACAGCAGGAAGTGGCAGAGAGGAAAATCACACTATTCAGATTTTTGCGGAAATTGCATAAGATTCTGGGCCGCACAAGCGCTCATCCCATGCCCGACCAGCAATATCAATACGAACCCATCGAAGCCTTCGGAGAAAGTCTCACTACCAATCGTCCCTGGAACACCTCGGCACTGGAAATTGTTGAGCGCATCAATGGACGTACTGCCATGGTGGGGTTTACAGCCGCGATCGTCGGCGAGTGCATTACCGGACATGGTCCAGCTGGTCAGGTGGTGGACCTAATCCGCTGGTACCTCAGCTGAACTTGAACACAACCACCAACTCAGCGTCCATCCGTTAGTTCATGCAAGGCGGAATAATCGCCGGCGTCCAGATCCGTGCCAACAGCGCGTTTGAGCAAGTTCGCAAGTCCGTCCAGAGCCATGGCGTTCACCCCCGCCAATCGCGCTTCACGCAGAAACAGCAGAAGATCCTTTCGCAGCAAACTGGTGCTGAAGTTTGGATCGCCGTATTGGTGAGACATCATCCTCTGCAACTTCTTATCGACGGTGGGGGCATAAAGAGCTGAAGGGCGCAGCACCTCCATAAAGCGATCGATGTCCAAACCGGAGGATTGAACCAGACGCAACGCCAGTGAATATCCATGGGTGAGACTGGCAATCAACTGATTAAGAGCCAGCTTCGAGGCAGCACCCGTGCCCACAGCTCCCATCAAACGCGGCTCTGATGCCAACTGCCGAAGCAAAGGCAACTGTGCTTCAAACAGATTTGGGTCGCCCCCTGCCATCACCAACAAGCGGCCCTCTAACGCTTCCGGACGACTACCAAGCACTGGAGCTTCCAAATAGGAGCCCCCCTGGAGGCGCACCTGCTCAGCGAGAGCAATGCTTTCACTGATTCCCATGGTGCCCATCGGCAAAACGCACCTCCCCCCTAGAGGACCAAGGCTGCCGACAACCTTCGCTGTGACGGGACCATCGCGCAGCACTGTGATCACCACCGACGAAGCCTCAAGCCCCTCGACGGGTTGGTTCAACTGCTGAGCCCCTGCCCCGGTCAGCGCAGCACAGCGAGCGGGATTGCGATTCCACACGTTCAGGCAGAAACCGACCTGAAGCAGCCGTTGGCCGATCGCAGCGCCCAGGAGGCCAGTACCTAGCAAAGTAATCGTGGTCATCAGGCAACCTGGAATCCCTTCCACCTTGCAACAGGTTGCGGACTCGCACGATCGATCAGTCGGTTCACGCGATCAGCCTGCGGGGGAGAGGGTTAACGCCTGAATCGCTTCAGCCGAGTCAGGCGCTGAGTCAGAACTCGCAGACATAGGTGGGCGATTGGGCAAGATCTAGCGAGCAATGGGGGATGTCTGACCTCCAGTGATGGCGAAAAAAATCCAGATCCCACTGTCCAAGCGCACCAGTTCCATCACTGCAGCCCTTGCAACGCTGACCTTCACTTACGTTGCAGCCTGGGCTCTTTGGGGTTTGGTTAACGCCTATCCCAGCCTTTGACCCTGATCATTAATGCATTGTTGAGTGCCATCACTGATGGAGAAAAGAAGGGGACAAAGCTTCTGGCTTCAGGCACCTTCTTCCAGGGCGAGTATCCGGGTCTCACCCTCAAAGGCAAGGCAGTCCTTGGCAACGGTCAAATCGAAGATTGCCTTCACGACTAAAACCTCCAATTGAATTTGGCGTCCCAAGCTCAAGCACGGCGCAGGGATGAACAATTTTCGATCCACCACGCTCCGATCACTGTCCTTGCTGTTGCTTGGATTGGTGTCCTGCGGCAACACAAGTTCAGACCAAACGCCTCTCCCGCCGATCATTTTCGTTCCTGGCTACGGGATGAGCGCACTGCATGTGGAGGTCGAACAAGAGGGGGGATCAGCAGCGAACTTCAATTTTCTGCTGCCTGCGATGAATCCGGCCTCAGTTTTTATCAAATTGAGCCCTCCTGTGGCCAATGCTCTGGAATACGCCCGCGCGAGTGGCTTGGAGGAGTCGGATGTGGGGTTTGTACGGGACTGGCTCAAGCTCAAAATTGATGCCGAAGGATCAGCACGAAACCGTCGAGGGGTTCGCGTTAGGCCCGTTTCAATCGGCAAGGACTTTGCTCGTGAATGCCCTCGCTACATAGGCATGGTGGAGAGTCTTGTTTCCATGGGCTGGGAGACCAACAACAATCTGGATTGCATCCCCTTTGATTACCGATATCCACCAGGTGAAACCAGATTTGCGGAAGAACTCAAAAACCTGATCGCCAGCCACATCTCACCAACCAATGGCACGAAAGTCATTCTTGCTTGCCACAGCCAGGGGTGTCTTTTGGCCTATCACTTTCTGCGTACTCAGGATCCTGCTTGGGTTGCTCAGCATGTGGGACTGTTCTTCTCATTAGCTGGCCAGTTTTCCGGATGCAGTGATTGCTTGCGCTGGGCATTTCAGAAGCAATGGAGCTGGGACGGCACCAACAACCCTGTGGCGTCACCTTCGGACATGACATGGGTTGGGGAACTCGCGCTCGGTCTACAAAGCAGCGTTTACGGTGAAACAATTTTGTATCGCTGGGGTCAGACCTCCTATCGGGCTAGAGATTCAAGTGCTCTGTTACGAGAGGCAGGTGCGATGGCAGTGGCAAAAGCGAGTGATCGTTACACACTCAACAAGCAGACTTGGTTCCTGCAGGGCGCACGAGATCGTGAGCCTCTACCTGTACCGACACGTATCGTTTTCGGCACAGGGCTACCAACAACAGCAGGGTTTGTTTTTGCTCGAAAGCATGGCCCGAATCCAAATTGCAAAAATCCCAAATGTGGTGGACTTTACTCGCAGGATGCGCCTGGATTGATCACAACCTCAGGGGACAAAGGCGATAGCAATTGGATGAATCGGGCTCCACAAATATGGTTAAGACATCCAAAATGTGAGCTAAAAGAGTATGCGCTAATCAGCCATATGGAGATTTTTCTCAACAGCGACATTCTGAGATTTTTCAGACAAACAGTGAAAGAAATCGCCTCTGGGAATGATTCCTGCTCTCCGTGATTGCTATCAAGAGAGCCGATTGGATTCAGGTGGATCTTGATCGCTAAAGCTGATCGAAGAAACGATTGCCTCAAACCTTGTTGGCATGGTGATCGAGAGAAAAAGGGTCAACTTAGACTGGCCTATGAATGTCGGAAATATCAGTTTGACAAGTAACTCTTCATTCGCGTCGATCAGCCATTGAGTCGACTGGACTCATACCGAGAGAGTTAGATGTTAAACAGTTTTGGAGTCTTCCTTTTTGCTCTGTATGCCAGTGGTCTTTTTCGTGAATAAGTCGTCGAGGTAGTGCTCGGTTACTGCTCTTTCGTTACAGCCATTCTGGTAAAGAAAACGCGCCAACGCAGAACTCATCAGCCGATATTGATCCCAGTTGGGGTTTGCACCAATAAAACCCTTCATTGCGGCGAACAAGACTTCAGGTATTTCAGATTCCAAGCTCACGTACGGCGTCTCCTCTGCAGAGGCCACGGCCAACTTTGGATTGATGCAGCTTTCAAGTTGGTTGCGATCCATTCAGTCTTCAGACACCCGGGTTTCCGCCACCACAAAGCCATAAATCCAGGCGGACGTCAAAACACTCGCAGAATTGCCAGCAATTCCTGGTCTCACATGAGACTCATGCTTTTGCAAGGGTTCCTGGCTTGGTGGAGCGATCGCACATGCCCTTTCCAAGTGAGCATGCCCTTCTGTCAAGCGGCGAATGGCACTCGAGCCAAAAACCACAGACTTTCTTTTTTAAAAAGGTTTTACGCAGATTTCCTGTGGAAAAGCCCCAAAGATCGGTGGAAAACCGCCTTTCTTTTCCACAGGGCAACCTGCTATCAGGAAGGCTTATGCCTGGAAGTCTCACAGGACCCGCCAAGAGCAAAGACGTTTGAGAAACAAACTGGGCACAGGCAGGTTGGGAATAGGGGTAGTAGTCGTTACTGCTTGGTTCCCAATGGCACAGTCCATGAGAAAGCCAATCTCTTGCCCTGCTCCCTAAGGGCAGATTACGAAGCAAAGGTTGGCCGTCTGCATTCATTGCTCTGGCCTACACCGCAACTCAGTGCCTATTGGCCATCAGTCTTGGGTGCTTGAAGCCCCAAATCTTGCCCGCAGAGAAGAGGCCTGAAGCTGTTTAGCGACTCGTAGGGGCATCACTAGCAAGCTTCGAGATCTTGATGGGCTGCGGTCAACCACGGGGAGAGATGGATTGGTGATCTAACCGGGATGGCGAAATCACAATGCTCACCATGCCCTGCTCGAAATCATCAGGCGTCCCGAATATCGCTCAAAAGCGCAGTTGAACCCCAAAGCCTGAAGGTGTTCCATAGACATCACCAGGGCCGTAGCCATAGGCAGGCATCAAGCGGGGGTAACGATTGACTTCACGGTGATGTGCCTTGCGTGCATGCCTGTAGACACGAGTGTCATGACGGATGTCGCGGCGCAACTGCCTCAGCTCATGCTGGTTGCGGTGATTGTGGTGGTGGTGATTTTTGGCCTCTGCTGCTGGAACCGTTGCCAATGCCGTAGTGCCAATCACACCAGCACACAGCAAAACTTTGCTGCATTGCTTTTGAAGGAAGTTGAAAGGAGCAGCCAATTTTGTGGACATCACTTTGCTTGAGCTGCATTCAGCGTCGATCAGGCGAGGATGCAGGGACAGTTCCTAAAACCGAACCCTCATGGAGGGTCGCCCTTCAGCCTCTGATCAGAAAAAGAGGTTCGTCCCAACCACCCTCCGAAGCAGATCAATAAAAAGACCCCACTGCTAGTGCAGCCGGGCCAGGGTGATGGGGATTCACATCTTGGGATCACTCTCAAGGCTCGTCAACGCCACATATGGTGCATTGACCCTGAAAATGATGACTAGGTATCCCTGAATACCTATTTCTGATGGTCGATTCCTTCTTTTGAGCAACCTGGCTCAAATCCTGGGGATGATCCACACCAGAATTTGAGCTGCCCTTTGAGCCACTGGCTTCAATCCACGGCAAGGGCGGTGCTTATTTGATCAAAAAGAGCCTCCGCAATGTTCTGGCGTTGGCTCCATTCACTCCTTCAACGCATCAGCTGTGATGGATCTAAGAAGGGTCTGGGATCCTGATCAAAACGATGCTCGAACGGCAGTGCATCAGGATGCTGATCACCATCGAGTGCAGCAGTGGACTCGAGACTCTGCCTCAGCAACCTGGCACTCTCCAACGGCATGTCGCGGGGCACGGAGATCCGATCGCGCAGGTAGCGCAGAGCCGAAGCCGATCCACTCTCTGGCATCACGGGCTGTTCCAGAACCATCGCAGTCAGTGCGGCCCTGAGCGGTTGGTCGAAGCGATCTCCCAGAGGACTTCGTGCCAGGAGAGCGCCACGATGCCTCAACACCCTCTCCAGCGCACGCGCACGCGGCGACACCGTTGCGCCTGACGACCTCCAGCGACTTTCGAGCTCATTGAGTCCTGCACCGCGATCCACCGCAAGAGCCATCCGTTGCTGATCCTGGCTGCCATCAGCCCAGCAGCCACCCATCTGAGGCGGCAGGTCATGGGCATGGGTATGAACATCGCTCTGGGTGCCTCGATAGGTCTCCAGTTGCTCAAGTGCCGTGAGCCAATGATCAATTCCGGGATGCTCCTGACGCAAGGCAAATCCCTTGAAATAAGCGAGTGAGGCATTCATCCGTTCCACGTAGGGAATGAACACCAGGTCGGCGGTGCCGGGGATCGGACCATCCGGTGCATCCGGATCCAGCCAGCGACCTCCCCTACTGGCGAGTGCCTGCTCCATCTGTTTGGCAAAACGCTGGAACTGATTCCGGGCCTGACGTTCCTGCCCCTCTCCCAGACCTGGGGTACACAACCAGATGCACCAGGCCCTGAACAGCACCCGCTCCAGCTCGCGAAGCCGACGCACTCTCTTGTCGGCCATCGGAGCACCGACAGGACCGAAGCTGCGTTCCAGCGACTCCAGGATGCGATCACTTTCGGTAATCAGCCGCCCATCAAGCTCCAAAGCCGGGAGCATCCCGGAAGGCACGAGCTCCGTGAACCAGGGCTCCTTCGGGCCATAGCAGCGCATGGTGACCTTGCGGATCCGATACGGAATCCGGCGAAACTCAAGCCAGAGCCAAACTTTCTGACAGTAAGGACACCAGGCGTGGTGATCGCGGAACAGCGTGACCCGAAGCGCTTCCTCCGGCTGACCAAACAGGCGCAACGTGGCCTGAGCATTGGCGGGACCCTCGATTCGCTCGGCTGCAGGCGGAGCAAGTGCATCCAATGCAGACCAGGTAAGTGCCTGCTGAGACCCTGCGGGATCAGCCATGGGTGTTGCAACAAACAACCAATCTCATGCTGGCGCGCCAGCAAACGAAGGGTGACTGGAGTTCACCATCAGGATCGAAAGGACGATCCACAGGAACGAGACACTATTTCAGCGCAAACAAAGCCGAGGCCATGGCACCGGACAACACGACCGCGATGAGTTTGTGAACAAGATCACAGCTGTTGTTGATGTCAATCAACGCATCAACCTGCAATCAGAAGGA
>NZ_UCNJ01000014.1 GCF_900473965.1 Synechococcus sp. UW179A
GCCTCTCGCGCAGTCCAAAAACATAACTCACTATCAACCCCTTTCGCAACTGATCGCATCTCAAGACTTGCTTCCACTGCCGTAATCGAAAGCCAGCACTACGTTTTGGCTACACGCAACGGACCATGGCAGGACGCTTCAGCCAGCAGAACCAGCGTGTCCGACCGAGCTCGAAGGAAGACCAGGTGGTCCAGAAGGCCCGCGAGCACTTTGAGCGAACGCTGATTCCCCTGCGTGGACAGCTGGCTGGCAGCGTCGCGGCCCTAGAACATCCCCGTCACGACGAAGCTCTCAACTACGGGGAGATCTTCCTGAGGGACAACGTTCCCGTGATGGTCTACCTGCTGACGCAGAAGCGATTCGACATCGTCCGTCAGTTCCTGACCATCTGCCTTGACCTACAGAGCACCACCTACCAAACACGAGGAGTCTTTCCCACCAGCTTCGTGGAAGAGGAAGGACATCTGATTGCGGACTATGGCCAACGCTCCATCGGACGAATCACGTCAGTCGACGCAAGCCTCTGGTGGCCGGTTCTGTGCTGGATGTACGTGAAGTCCAGTGGAGACGAGGAATTCGCCTCCAGTCAGGCTGTGCAGCGTGGTGTCCAGCTGCTGCTGGACCTTGTGTTGCACCCCACCTTTGAAGGAACTCCGGTGCTGTTCGTGCCGGACTGCGCTTTCATGATTGACCGTCCGATGGACGTCTGGGGAGCACCACTGGAAGTAGAGGTGTTGCTGTACGGATCTCTGCGTTGCTGCACTCAGCTGATGGAGCTGGGACGAAAGCACCACAACAGCAGGCTGCTGGACCAACGACTGGTGCTGACCCGGCAGTGGGTTCACGACCTTCGCCAGTTTCTTCTCAAGCATTACTGGGTCACCAGCAAAACCATGCAGGTGTTGCGTCGCAGACCGACCGAGCAGTACGGAGACAACCAACACCAGAACGAATTCAATGTTCAGCCTCAAGTCATTCCTGACTGGTTGCAGGACTGGCTCGAAAACCGTGGGGGCTACCTGATCGGAAACATGCGCACAGGACGCCCTGACTTCCGCTTCTACAGCCTCGGAAATTCACTCGGCTGCCTGTTCGGACTGCTGACGGCTCCTCAGCAACGTGCGCTGTTCCGCTTAACGCTGCACAACCGCGACCACCTAATGGCCGAGATGCCCATGCGTATCTGCCACCCACCGATGGAAAGCCTTGAGTGGCAAAACAAGACTGGGTCGGATCCGAAGAACTGGCCCTGGAGCTATCACAACGGTGGGCACTGGCCGAGCCTGTTGTGGTTCTTCGGTGGCTCCATCCTTCTGCACGAGCGCCGCCATCCCCATGCAGATGTTCTGCTGATGGGGCAGATGAAAGCACTGCTGGAAGAGTGCTATTGGAGTCATCTCAACCAGTTACCAAGACAACAGTGGGCTGAATACTTCGATGGCCCAACTGGCACCTGGGTGGGTCAACAGTCCAGGACCTATCAGACCTGGACCATTGTTGGTTTTCTGCTGCTCCACCATTTCCTACGCGTCAATCCAGATGACGTGATGCTTCTGGACCTCGATGAAGGGGCTGTTCCTGACCCTGCGGATGAGTTTCCTGAGGACAGTGATCACGACATGGATCACCATTAAAAAAGCCCAGCCATAGGGCTGGGCCAATCAAATCAGTAAACAGGAAGCTTCAGAAGAGGCCCAGTGTTAGAGACTTGTCGATGGGCATTGCTGCACCGATTCCGAGGTAGATGGTGGTGGCTGTACCGAATAGGAACACGGCCATTGCAACAGGGCGGCGGAAAGGGTTCTGGAACTTATTGAAGCTCTCGATGAACGGAACCAACATCAGACCAAGAGGAACAAGAGTCTGGAGAGCGATTCCCAGAAGCTTGTTAGGAACAACCCTCAGGATCTGGAAAACGGGATACAGATACCACTCAGGAAGAATTTCCAGAGGCGTTGCGAAGGGATCTGCCTTATCGCCAAGCATGGCTGGGTCAAGGACGGCCAGACCAACAATGCAGGCAATCGTGCCCAGGATTACGACCGGAAAGATGTAAAGCAGATCGTTAGGCCAGGCAGGTTCGCCGTAATAGTTGTGGCCCATGCCCTTGGCGAGCTTGGCGCGCATTTTGGGATCAGTCAGATCCGGCTTCTTGAGGATGTGCATGGATCAGGGGTTGATGTTTGAACCTTAAGCAGACCAGGTGGGCTGAACAGCAGAGCGCTCAGAGACTGAAACGGATCACAAGGGTCCAGAAATACCTTGCTTCCGGATCATCAGGAAGTGCATCAGCATGAAGACCGCCAGAAGCCATGGCATCACAAAGGTGTGAAGGCTGTAGAAGCGAGTGAGTGTGGACTGGCCGACGCTTTCACCGCCACGGAGCAGTTCAACCATGAAGTCTCCAACCACTGGAATGGCAGCAGGAACGCCTGAAACGATCTTCACAGCCCAGTAGCCAACCTGATCCCAAGGAAGGGAATAGCCCGTCACGCCAAAGGAGACAGTGATCACGGCCATGGTGACACCGGTGACCCAGGTGAGTTCACGCGGGCGCTTGAAACCACCAGTCAGATAGACGCGGAACACGTGGAGGATCAGCATCAGCACCATCATCGAGGCACTCCAGCGATGAACCGAACGGATCAACCATCCGAAACTCACATCCGTCATCAGGTATTGAACGGATGTGTAGGCCTCAGCAACCGTGGGCTTGTAGTAGAAGGTCATCGCGAAGCCTGTCGCGAACTGAATCAGGAAGCACACAAGTGTGATTCCACCGAGACAGTAAAAAATGTTGACGTGTGGAGGCACGTACTTGCTGCTGATGTCATCAGCAATGTCCTGAATTTCAAGACGTTCCTGGAACCAGTCGTAGACAGGTGAGGAGTTCGCCATGCAGAGGTGGGCTTGGATTGCGAGAGTCTACCGATGTCGTTCCAGTTGAGGGCATGGATGAAGCCAATGTTGCCGACTGTTAACGGATGGTCAGATCGTCTGCGACGTCTGGCTTTTGGTTTGGCGAGTGCCATTCTCATCGTTCTGCTTGCCAGCCCGCACGCCCTGGCACTTAACGATGCCCAACAACTGGTGGTGGAAAGCTGGCGGTTGGTGAATCAGGGTTATCTGGACCCTGAACAGTTCGATCGGATCCGCTGGAAGCGCCTTCGTCAGAAGGCACTTGAAAACACAATTGAAAGCAGCGAAGAGGCCTACAGCGCTATCGAAGCGATGTTACTGCCGCTGAATGACCCCTATACCCGCCTGCTGAAACCTGCGGATTACGAGGTCATGAAGGCCAGTAACGAAGGGAATCTCAGCGGTGTTGGCCTGCAACTCGGCCATCGCCAAGACAGCAATGCAACCGTGGTAATTGCCCCTCTGGAAGGATCTCCTGCGGCCGACGCCGGCATCGTCAGCGGGACTGAGGTCTTGGCAGTGAATGGAGAAGCTGTAGAGATGCTCGGGCTCGAAACGACTGCGGCACGTCTCCGGGGAGCTGTGGGAACCCAAGTGGTGCTCACAGTGCTGCCGCCAAAGGAGGAGGAGCAGCAGGAGATCACCCTGGAACGACGCAACATCGATCTGCGGCCGGTGCGGACACGGCGGCTGCGCAGTGACACCCACACACTCGGTTACATCCGAATCACACAGTTCAGTGAGGGGGTCCCCGAACAGGTTCGCGAAGCCATCGACGAATTATCCGACAAGAGCGTTGAGGGGCTGGTGCTGGATCTACGCAACAACTCGGGGGGGCTTGTCAGCGCAGGACTTGCGGTTGCCGATGCATTCCTGGATCAGCAACCGATTGTGGAAACCCGAAATCGCAGCGGCATCGCCGATCCAATCCAGGCAGGGCCTGACATGCTTTACACCGGACCGATGGTGACGCTCGTTAATGGCGGTACCGCAAGCGCCAGCGAAATTCTTGCGGGCGCCCTTCAGGACGACGAACGATCGCTGCTGCTCGGAAGCAACACCTTCGGCAAAGGCTTGATTCAAACCCTGACCAACCTCAGTGATGGCAGTGGACTCGCCGTGACTGTGGCGGGCTATGTCACCCCCAGTGGTCGGGACATTCAGGGCGAAGGCATCACTCCGGACAGGATCCTGGACGGACCGGAACCCCTGAATCCCGGCGGAGAAGGCGATCGTTGGCTCACGGACGCCGAACTGGTGCTCCAGTCGATGATTGATCAGGAAGCCAGTCAGGCCAGTGCAGATCCAATGCCGATCACGGACGGCGTGGAAGCGGAGCCGATGAGCTGAATGGGCTCCCGCACCTATCACGACCCACTCCATCACGGCATCAGCCTGGACGCCGATCAACCAGCCGAAGCCATGGTTCTCGCGCTTGTGGATTCGGCTCCTTTTCAACGACTCAGGCGTATCCGCCAGCTCGGCCCAGCATTCCTCACGTTCCACGGCGCCGAGTCCAGTCGGTTCACCCACTCGCTGGGTGTCTTTGCCATCGCGCGCCGAGCGATGGGTCGCCTGATTGAGCTCGATCCCTCCCTGGACAAACAAAAGGGCGTGCTTTACGCCGCCGCTCTACTCCATGACCTAGGCCATGCCCCCCTCAGCCATTCAGGCGAGGAGATGTTTGGCACGCAACACGAACAGTGGTCAGCACGTGTGATCCGGGAACACCCAGACATCCAGGCCCCCCTCGAACAGTTTTCAACAGGCACCGCTGCCTTAGTAGCGGATCTTCTGGAACATGGCCGTGCGGAACGGGGCGTGATCAAGGCCCTGGTGAGTAGCCAACTTGACTGCGATCGTCTGGATTACCTCTTACGCGACAGCTACAGCACAGGTGCCCGATACGGCCAGCTTGATCTTGATCGCATCCTCGGTGCGATCACCCTGGCACCCGATGGTGAACTGGCCATTCATCCAAAGGGCCTGATGGCGGTGGAGCACTACCTGGTGGTCCGGAGCCTGATGTACCGCAGCGTTTATAACCATCGCCTCAATGTGGTTTGCAATTGGTTGCTGGATCAGTTGATCCGCCAGGCACGCCTGCTGGGCCCCAGTCGAATCTGGGCAGACAAAATCATGCGGGCGTGGCTGTGGCAGACCCAGGAGCTCGACCTCCAGAGCTACCTCGCGAATGACGACCTGCGCACCGGTTATCACTTTCAGAGATGGAGAGAGGAAGCACCGCAGCCACTTGCCGAACTCTGCGATCGATTTCTGAACCGCCGACTGTTCAAAGCGCTCGATGTCAGCCAGATGGATGCATCAACGCAGTTGGAACTGCTGGCTAAAGCGCAGACGCTTGCGGCTGCAGAAGGCCTCGACCCTGAGATGTGTTGCGGACTTCGACACCATCAGATCCGGGGCTATTACCCCTATCGAAGTGGATTGCGCCTTTGGGACGGTCAAAGCCTTCAGGCGCTCGAGCAATGCTCGCCACTGGTCAACAGCCTCGCGATTCCCGCGGCGTCAGCCTGGTTGATTCACCCGGGAGACATCACAACCGAACTCCATATGGCCATGGCCAGCATTCGCTAGGCGGATGATCTCCCTACGCTCCCGCCATGACCGCTGAACCAACACCTCAGGTGCCTTACTGCCTCAGGCTGCCGGCGTTCCGGTCCGTGTCGTGGCAGCAATGGCTTCCGGCACGGCTGCCATCTCTCCCTCCAGGAGACATCGACCTCGATACAGCTGACTGGAGCCTGAGCTGTCGTGATTTGGACGAACTTCTGCATGCTTTGCATCAGGCTGGCCATAGCGTTCAGCTGTTGGTCACGCGCTGCCGCAACACGTTGATCAGCGCAGCTGCACTGGGTTTGCCTGTTCGTGAGGCCAGTAATGAAATCCCCACTATTGAAGCCAGAGACGATCAGCAGAACGAGGCCATAACCAATGTTGACCTCACGGTTCATCGGGGAACCTTGAGATCCGGTGATCACATCGAAACTCAGGGGCACCTGCTGATCGTGGGGGATGTCAATCCTGGAGGATCGGCATCGGCCGAGGGAGATGTCTACGTCTGGGGGCGTCTACGAGGCAGGGCCCACGCAGGCAGCAAGGGCAACAGCAGCGCCAAGATCGTGGCATTGCAGCTGAGACCACTTCAATTGCGGATTGCGGAGCTTGTGGCGCGAGGTCCAGAAGAACAGCCGCAGCCTGGGCTTGCCGAGCAAGCTTGCATTCAGGATGGTGCCATCTCCATCGAGCCAGCCAGTCCGCCCTTCCTACCTCAGTAAATCTGATCAATTTCAGGCGGACGGGACGAATCAATGCCATTAAGGTGGCGCGATCAAAACGGGACCCCGTGACCAATTCGCGAACGATCCTGATCTGCTCGGGAAAGGGTGGTGTCGGCAAGACCACCCTCACTGCCAATCTCGGCATCGCTCTGGCCGGGCAAGGGGCTCGAACCGTGGTTCTCGATGCGGACTTCGGCCTCAGAAATCTCGATCTGCTGCTTGGACTCGAGAATCGAATCGTGTTCACCGCACAGGAAGTGCTGGCAGAAACCTGCCGCCTTGACCAGGCACTGGTCAAGCACAAGCAAGAGCCGAACCTGGCACTGCTGCCTGCGGGGAATCCGCGGATGCTCGAGTGGTTGAAACCTGAAGACATGCAGACCATTGCTGGAATGCTGTCTGAGCGTTTCGACTACGTTCTGATCGATTGCCCAGCAGGTATCGAGGACGGCTTTAAGAATGCTGTAGCGGCCGCGAAGGAAGCGATCGTGATCACGACGCCGGAAGTATCGGCAGTCAGAGATGCCGATCGAGTGATCGGATTACTCAACACCCATGGGGTGTCACCCGTTCAGCTCGTGCTGAATAGGGTCAGACCAAAAATGATGGCCAATCAAGAGATGTTGGCTGTCGACGACGTCACCGACATCCTTGCTCTACCGCTTCTTGGCCTGGTTCTTGAAGATGAGCAGGTCATTGTCAGCACCAACCGAGGTGAACCCCTGACACTCAATGGAAGTGCTTCTCCTGCTGCCAAGGCTTACGGGCATATCGCCCGACGTCTCCAGGGAGAGGACGTCCCCCTCATGGACCCTGCAAAGGACGGACGACGCGGCATTCGCGCCAGGGTGCGCCAACTGATGCAAACCAAGATTTTCTGAACGCCATGACCTTGCAAGACTTGATCGACAAAATCCTGCGCCGTCAACCCGCCAGTGCAACCACCGCACGTGAACGCTTGCAACTGGTTTTGGCCCACGATCGCAGCGACCTGAGCCCTGAAACTCTGGATCAGATGCGACGCGAAATCTTTGAGGTCGTGGCCAAATATGTGGACATTGATCTCGAGGAAGGCGATGTGAGCCTGGAAACCGAAGATCGCGTCACAGCACTTGTGGCCAATCTGCCGATCCGACGTTCAATGGCGACCAGCTCACAGGATTGACGGCACGCGCTTGAGGGGAATCCCAAGAGGAGGACTTCCCTCGATCCATGACGAACTTTCAGCTCACACCAGCCGAAATTGGCGTGCTCAATCTGTTACTGCAGGGCTGCAGCAACCGTGCCATCGCTGAAGCACTGTTTCTGAGTGTGCGCACGGTTGAAAGCCATATCAGCAGTTGCCTCGCAAAGACAGGCTGTCGTTCACGACTGGAGCTCTGCCTCTTGTGGATTAAGACGACCACAGAGGACAACCGGATGTGCGCCAGTAGAGTTCCTTCATTGCCGGCTTAGCTCAGTGGTAGAGCAGCGCTTTTGTAAAGCGAAGGTCGTCGGTTCAAATCCGTCAGCCGGCTTATCGGGACTGAAATTCCATTGTTCAAGGCTTTTTATCGGAATCAGTGCGCCCCGCAAGAAACCAGATTCCCAGCAAGCCCAATAACAAGGGCAGCGCCCTCAGTTCGAACAGGGGCGTGAACCATCTGATAGCTGGTTCTAGCGTCCAGTGAAAGAGGGCCTGGAGCAGCAGCACAAGCGCAATCAGCCAGAGCATGGGGGAGATCTCTCAATCACATCAACCATCACAGCGCCCTGGCGCAGCAGTTGCCAGCATCCAGGAGATTTCCAGCCAATCACAGTGCTCGCCAGTCCAGAGGGGTTGGGCCAGGGCAGCGGAGACAGCAGCGGCAGATCTGAAAAAGCAGCAGCGGCTTCCGCTGCAGTCTGACTTGGCGGAGCACCCGCAGGATTGGCACTTGTTGTCGCCAATGGACCGCTCTGCATCAGCAGGGCTCGGGTGAGATCACAATCTGGGATGCGCATTCCCAGGGTTCCTTGACCCGGATTGAGGCTCTGAGTCAGACGCCCCTCCACAGGAAGCACCAGAGTGAGTGCGCCTGGCCAGAAGCGACGGGCGAGCGGTTCTGCATCATTCCTGGCGTCTTCACTGGTGAGCGCCAGCAACTGATCAGCCTCAGCTGCCATCAGGATCAGAGGTTTGTCCTGCGGACGCTGCTTGAGGGTCCAGATCTGTGCCGCATGGTCAGGCACTGCAGCAAGGGCCGGCAAGGTGTCTGTGGGCAACAGAGCTGCCCCACCACCCCTGAGATGCCTGGCCAACTCCATGGCTGACATCAATGAGGGCTTGTCATGGGTCATGAGGAAGACCGAAGAACAAAATCAGCGTCAAAGGCGACGCCTCGCGACAGCAAAACGATTGACGCCGCTGAGATCGGAGCGGGGTGTGGACAACACAAGTCCTGCAGAGCGCATCAGGCCAAGCACCTGATCACTCTGATCGTGATGATGCTCGAGCAACAACCATCCGCCTGGAGAAAGTGCCTGAGGGGCCAAGTCCAAAATCGCTCTGCAGCCATCCAAACCATCTTCACCACCACACAGAGCCTGCCTTGGTTCATGGTCGCGAACGAGAGGATCGAGCTCGTCCACAACATGGGAGGGGATGTAGGGCGGATTAGCGACAACGAGGTCGAACTGTCCCCACCAAGGTTCTAGGGGATCCCACCAAGAACCTTGATGCAGCTTGCAGCTGAGAGATCTCGTCAAGGCATTGAGGTTGATCCCCGCCAACTCGAGAGCAGCAGCGCTGAGATCCACAGCATGTCCATCCCATCCCGGCAGGGCACGAGCGAGGGCAACGGCAAGAGCTCCGCTGCCTGTGCCCAGATCAGCCCAGCGCCCCGCAGAGGCATTTCCCGCCAATGCTGAATCCTGTAGGCAATCAAGCGCAAAATCAATCAGGAGCTCCGTCTCCTGGCGGGGAATCAGTGCTGCTGGGCTGATTCGAAGATCGAGATCGCGCCATGGACAGCGTCCGACGAGATGCTGTAGCGGAACATGATTCTGAAGATGCACTACCCAGAGCTTCTCCAGCTCCTCGAGGGTGCTGGCTAGAGGAGCGATCGACTCCGGAAGAATTCGCAGCCGCTGAAGTTCCGCCCAGCTCAGATTGGCTTCCATCGCCAAAAGCCAGTCGAGATCAACAGCCCGCCCGCCACGAAGCAACTGTCGGCGTCGCCAGGTCAGCAACTCCTGTCCTGAACACGAGGCGGACTCCATGAAATCAACCTAAAGCGAGCGCCACCGCAGTCCTGGCTGCGCCACCACCAAACCATCCAGCTCAAGTTTCAACAGCTCCGCAGCGACACGCTCAGGCTTGGATTGCAACGCATGCACCATCTCATCAAAGCTGGAATCGTCATCCACCAGCTTGAGCAAACGTGTCTGCACAGAACTGATTCTTAGAAGCTTGTTTGACTTCAAGGCGGAAGCATGACTCTCCTCAAGACAGGAACCACAAGGGCCTGGTCCCAGGTGATGAATCAAAGCCTGGGCCTTGATCAGCGGCAGTGCCCCCGACTGAAGCAGCGCATTGCTGCCTTGAGACGATTCACGCAGCGCATCACCTGGAACCACCCAAACTGGGATGCCCAAAGAACGCGCCACCGCTGCCGTATGCAGCGCTCCACTGTTCTCAGGACATTCCACCACCACTACAGCTTTGGCAACAGCGACGAGCAAGCGATTGCGCAAAGCAAAACTGGATCGGAGGACCCTTTCCGAATCGCGGAGCTCAGTGATTAGTAGCCCAGCCCGCGCGACCTCCTGCTGCAAGCGGCGATGCTCAGGTGGATAAACGCGATGCAGGGGAGTTCCAAGAACAGCAACGGGACAGCCACCAGCCTCAAGACAGGCTCGGTGAGCAGCTGCGTCAACGCCCTCAGCAAGACCGCTGACCACAGGCCAGTGAGCCTGGGCAAGGGCTCGACCCAGATTGTCCGCCATTCGCAGGCCGTGACTGGAAGGCCTTCTCGTACCCACCACGGCAACCGCCTGCTGCATCGAGAGCAACGACAAAAGATCTTGACTGCCACGCCAATGAATCGACAGCGGCGGGCGCTCCAGCCTTTCAAAGCAAGCGGGCCACTCAGGATCACAAGGCAACAGAACATTGATGGGAACCTTGATGCAAGGCTTCAGGCCGAGGCTTGATCGATAACGCTCGAGCGAAGACATCACCGCGGCCGGCCATCCGAACTGCTTCTGCAATGTGGGGAGAGAGCAGCTCCAGAGTTCCTGAAACCCCTGAGGGGCATTAGCGGCAGCCGAACAGAGCTGGCGCATCCGGGCTGAACCAATCCCTGGACACTGCAACCACAACCATCTCCAGGAGCGCTCCAACACACCATTAGCACTAGTACAAAAATACTATCAGTCCCTGTACTTTGGCCCCTCAGCCAAAGCCCTGAATGCCTCTGCTACCGCTTCAGGCGGGTGCCGCAAAACCCTTCGAACTGGACGTACGCTCACCAAAGCCAGCTCTACCGAAGCTTCAGCCACGCAAACGCCATCTTTCATGAACCGGGTGGACCATGGCCAGCGAACACCCCGGGGAGAGCAGGAGACACTCATTAGCTCCACCTCATCCCCAAGCATCAACGCCTCCCGGTAACGAATCTGCAGCTGAACAACAGGCATTTCCAGCCCAGCTGAAGCCATCTTGTTGTAGGGGTAGCTAGTGGCGGACAGCGCCTCTACCCGAGCCTCCTCAAGCCATCCCACATAGGCCCCATGCCACATCACACCGCCATGGTCTGTGTGCTGTGGAAGCACTCGCTTGTGCAGTCGCCAGGGAACCCTGGTAACGCTCTCATTCAGCATGCGAACTGGGAACTCCAATCAGCCATAGGCTGCTGCATAGGCTGAAACCTCGCCGTGTTCAAGAACCTTCTGATCGCCGATTCAGGCAAAGGCCACGTCGGTGAAATGATCAACATGCTGCGTGACCTCCCGGCTTTCAAGGCCGCCAGGATCAACCTGCTTCATGTGGTCCCTGAGCAGACCATGGCAGCAACGCAACAGCACTGGGAAAGCGCAGGCAGCCTTCTGGCTGGGTCTGTAGAGAAGCTGGGACTGAATCCACAAGACGTGAATTCGATCATCCGCCAGGGGGACACCAAGCAGACCGTTCTCAATGTGGCGGATGAACTGAACGTTGACCTGATCGTGATGGGATCGCGAGGTCTTGGCAGGATTCGTTCAATCCTGTCCAACAGTGCCAGCCAGTACGTCTTCCAACTGTCGACGCGACCGATGTTGCTGGTCCGCGACGATCTTTACATTCGTCATATCAACCGGGTTCTGGTCACCATCGATGGCACAGGAGTCGGCGATGACGCCCTCAAGCTCGCCTGCGAAATGGTGCTCGAGATTCCAGGAGGACAGCTCACCGGCGTTCACGTAGCACGACAAGACCCCACCCCATCACGAGGAGCAGCCATGAAGAGCGATACCTACCTCGACCGCGCCGTACAGAGAGCTCGAAAGCTGGGGGTTGAACTCAAGCCATTACACGTCACCGACGCCGACATCGGCAAAGGGGTGTGCTTAGCAGCAGAGAAGATCAATGCTGATCTGGTCGTACTGGCTTCTCAGGACCGTCGCCCCCTAGTAGCAAGAGGACTGGTTGACCTCGACAAACTGCTTGGCGGTTCAGTGAGCGACTACATCAGAGTTCACGCTCCTGCCCCGGTGCTTTTAGTGAGAGAACCGGAGCAGAGGTGACAGACCGCGATCACAACAGCCTTGAGGGAAGTCAGCCCTCACGGCTGTTGGTCTGAATGAACAGGATGATCAGGAAGACGGTCGGCACCAGAACAAACAGCAGGCTGGCCACGAAGCCGAGATCGTTGGTTTCCATGAACGTGAAAGAACCTGCTGGAACGTATCACCGTCCGGAAAGCTTTGACTCGAACCGATCAGCGCTCTTCACCGGGCGTTGCAGGCGAACCTTGACCTGAGACTTCCAGCGACCGCATGGATTCATCAGTAGACGACTCATCATCCGTGTCCTCCTCAACAGCAGGCGCACCAGGCCATTCCAAGGGACCGGGAGGGAGAGGTGCCGCCAAGGCGGCAGCCACCCGCTTGTCCTGTTCAGGCATGGAAGCCTGTGGTTTTGTTAACACCACCACTGACTGTTCAACCAAAGATTGACAAGCCAGGCGCCACCCTTCTGGCCTGCGCCTGAGCTTCGCTTCCTCCACAGCAGTTCTTGGACTCATTGCGGCTGTCGACTTTTCTCCTTCAACCTTCACGAAGCACGTACTGCACTGACCACAGCCACCACAGTTACCAAGCTGACCTTTGAGCCCGTAGAGCTGAATCCCCTCCCGCACGGCCACAGCGCGCAGGTTTTCACCCGGGAAGCACTCCACATCCCGACCCTCACGCACAAAACGGATGACAGGCATTGAACCTCCCTAAGACAGGGGCGCTGCGACACGCCTAGGCACCGAGACTACGAGCCTCAGGTTGCGTTTTGTAACCCCCCGGCAAGAGAAAGCCTCAAAGGCAAGCAAACCCAGGAAACCGGCGGGATCGAGAACTTCGATCATCTGCACGACCGTCAATTCACGTTGCAGCTCACGACAGCCTGACGCGTGGATCGCAGTGAACGCCCTACGATCGCCGAGTCTGGCTGCATTAGCAGCTCCGTTCCCCCGAACCTGACCCATGGGATTGCCCTGGTATCGGGTGCACACCGTCGTAATTAACGACCCAGGCCGCCTTCTGGCCGTGCACCTCATGCACACTGCCCTCGTCGCCGGCTGGGCCGGCTCGATGGCTCTTTACGAACTCGCCATCTTCGACCCCTCCGATCCAGTCCTGAACCCGATGTGGCGTCAGGGCATGTTCGTGATGCCCTTCATGGCCCGCTTGGGCGTGACGGACAGTTGGGGAGGCTGGAGCATTACCGGAGCCACGGGCGTTGATCCTGGCTTCTGGAGCTTCGAAGGTGTCGCTGCTGCTCACATCGTGTTCAGCGGCCTGCTCATGCTGGCCGCCATCTGGCACTGGACTTTCTGGGATCTTGAAATCTGGCAAGACCCTCGCACTGGGGAGCCAGCTCTAGACCTTCCCAAAATTTTCGGCATTCACCTGCTTTTGGCTGGTCTCGGCTGCTTCGGATTCGGAGCTTTTCACCTCACGGGTGTCTTCGGACCAGGAATGTGGATTTCTGATCCCTACGGCATTACAGGCCACTTAGAGCCTGTCCAACCGTCCTGGGGGCCCGAAGGTTTCAACCCTTTCAACCCTGGCGGGATCGTTGCCCACCACATCGCAGCAGGAATTGTCGGCATCATTGCCGGAATTTTCCACATCACGACTCGTCCACCGGAACGCCTTTACAAGGCATTAAGGATGGGAAACATTGAAACTGTTTTGGCCAGCGCAATTGCTGCTGTGTTCTTTGCGGCCTTCGTGGTTGCAGGAACCATGTGGTACGGAGCTGCTGCAACTCCTATCGAGTTGTTTGGCCCCACTCGTTATCAATGGGATCAGAGTTACTTCAAGACCGAGATCAATCGTCGTGTCCAAACCGCGATGGATCAAGGTCAATCAGAATCTGAGGCTTACGCCTCGATTCCCGAGAAACTTGCTTTCTATGACTACGTCGGAAACAGTCCTGCAAAAGGCGGCCTCTTCCGAGTAGGTCCCATGGTCAATGGTGATGGTCTACCAACCGGCTGGCTGGGACACATTGCCTTCACCGATAAAGACGGACGCGATCTTCAAGTTCGCCGCTTGCCCAACTTCTTCGAGAACTTCCCAGTGATTCTGGAAGACACCAATGGCATCGTACGGGCTGATATTCCGTTCCGTCGTGCTGAAGCGAAGTACTCCTTCGAACAGCAGGGTGTGACCGCGACCGTTTTCGGTGGTGCGCTCGACGGTCAAACCTTCACTGATCCTGCTGACGTGAAGCGACTAGCGCGTAAAGCTCAGCTGGGAGAAGCATTCGAATTCGACCGTGAGACTTACAACTCCGATGGCGTCTTCCGCAGTTCACCTCGCGGCTGGTTCACCTTCGGACACGCCACATTCGCGCTGCTGTTCTTCTTCGGCCACATCTGGCATGGAGCTCGTACGTTGTATCGCGATGTGTTCGCGGGTATTGATCCCGACCTTGGCGAACAGGTTGAATTCGGTCTCTTCCAAAAACTTGGAGACCGCTCCACTCGTCGACTGCCAGAGGGCTACGTGCCCCCTGCAGGCACACCGCTCAGCTGATCAGTCCTTAGGAGATAACCGATGGAAAGCTTCGCTTACATCCTCATCCTCACTCTCGCGATTGCAACACTGTTTTTCGCAATCGCATTCCGCGATCCTCCGAAGATCGGCAAGTGATCATTTCAGCCCCGCTTAAAGCGGGGCTTTTTTTATGTCTAAAACGTGAATTCGCTCCATAGATGTCATGGGTGGACGCGAGCCTTACAATTCATACATCTACGTAATTACAAGGGCGTGCAGTGCCCCTCCTGCCAGAACACCGATAGCCGGGTGCTCGAATCAAGAGCCGCCGATGGAGGTAGAAGCGTGCGTCGTCGCCGGGAGTGCCTCAATTGCGAATTTCGTTTCACAACCTATGAACGGGTTGAAACCGTTCCAATCACAGTGATCAAGCGAAACGGAAATCGTGAAACTTTTAGTCGTAGCAAACTGCTTCATGGGTTGAGCAGAGCCTGTGAAAAAACTGGGATTCCTCCAGAACGCCTTGAAACAATGGTTGAAGAGCTGGAGCTGAGCCTTCAACAGCGCAGCGGCCGTGAAGTCTCCAGCAGCGACATCGGCGAACTGGTGCTCGAAAAGTTGAAACTTCTCAGCGAAGTCGCCTACATCCGTTTTGCATCTGTTTATCGCCAGTTCAGCGGTGTGAGTGATTTTGTGGCCACCCTGGAAGGCATCAATGCAACCAAGGCAGAGCTCACAGCTGCGATCTGAGCTTGATCGTTGATCTGTAGACTCGGCAATTGCCTGATGCAGGTCGGCGGGCCTGTCTCAGATCCCATCGCTCTGCTCCAGAGGCAGACCGCCAACGTTCCATGACTGTCACTCCCACAGATCCTTCCCAGGAATCTGCAGTGGACACCGCAGAAGCGGTCACATCCGAGACCGAAGCAGTGGCTGAAAGATCAGCAGATCAAGCCGACTTCGGTACCGATGAAGACCTCGGCATTCCCGACGACATCCCCACGGCTGATGATCCCAGCAGCCGGGCAACCACCCGGGACATGGACAGTGCTGGATTCACCCTGGATGAGTTCGCAGCCTTACTGAGCAAATACGACTACAACTTCAAGCCCGGCGACATCGTCAACGGCACGGTTTTCGCCCTGGAATCAAAGGGCGCCATGATCGATATCGGCGCAAAAACAGCTGCATTCATGCCTCTTCAAGAGGTGTCGATTAATCGCGTTGAAGGACTGAGCGATGTGCTGCAACCCGGAGAAATCCGGGAGTTCTTCATCATGAGCGAGGAGAACGAAGACGGACAGCTCTCCCTCTCTATTCGCCGGATCGAATACCAGCGAGCCTGGGAACGTGTTCGCCAACTGCAGAAGGAAGACGCCACGATCTACTCCGAGGTGTTTGCCACCAACAGAGGCGGAGCCCTGGTGAGGGTTGAAGGTCTGCGTGGATTCATCCCTGGATCCCACATCAGCACCCGAAAGCCAAAAGAGGAACTTGTTGCCGACTTCCTCCCCCTCAAGTTCCTTGAGGTGGACGAGGAGCGCAATCGTCTGGTGCTGAGCCACAGGCGCGCTTTGGTCGAACGCAAGATGAATCGCCTCGAAGTGGGAGAGGTTGTTGTGGGCACCGTTCGCGGAATCAAGCCCTATGGCGCCTTTATCGACATCGGCGGTGTCAGCGGCCTGCTGCATATTTCTGAAATCAGTCACGAGCACATCGAAACTCCGCACTCGGTGCTGAACGTGAATGATCAGATGAAAGTGATGATCATCGATCTCGACGCCGAACGTGGCCGAATCTCCCTGTCCACCAAGGCGCTTGAACCGGAACCGGGTGACATGCTCACTGATCCGCAGAAAGTGTTCGACAAGGCCGAAGAAATGGCCGCTCGCTACAAGCAGATGTTGCTTGAGCAAGCCGAGGAAGGTGAAGAGCCCCTGGGTTCCATGATGATCTGAGGGAGACGAGCCGATGGCTCATCTCAAGCTCAATGGCCTCGATCTGGGTCCAGTTCAGGGGGTGCTGTTCGATAAGGACGGCACCCTTTCCCATAGCGAGCCACGTTTAATTGAACTGGCTGACGCCAGGCTTGCAGAAGCAGATCGCCGATTCCGCGCGAGGGGCGCCTCAGCCAGCGCTCTTCAAGAGCTTGCTGATCTGCTGGCGAGAACCTACGGACGATGCAGGGAAGGCATCATCCCAGACGGCACACTTGCCGTGGCATCGAGGCATCACAACCTGCTGAGCACTGCAACGGTGTTCTGTCAGATGAATCTGAGTTGGCCTCAATCCCTGGTCCTAGCTCAGGAGGTGTTTGATCAAGTCGATAGCCGCAGACAAGCGCTGCTTCCAGACGGACATCAGATTGGCTTGTTACCCGATTCAGCAAGGCTTCTGAGAGAGCTGGCCGCTGCAGGAATTATCTGTGCCGTGATCAGCAATGACAGCACGGAGGGCATTCAGAACTTTCTCCAGCAGCACCAACTCAATGACTGCATCAGCGGAGTGTGGAGTGCTGATCACCACCCAGCCAAACCGAACCCAGAAGCTGTTCAGGGGCTGTGCTCACAGTTGGACCTGAAAGTGGGGAATTGCGCCTTGATCGGAGATGCAGACACCGATCTGCTGATGGCACGACAGGCAGGGATTGGTCTGACCCTTGGCTATGTAGCCGGATGGCATCGCGAACCAACGCTCACCGCCCATGAACATCTGATCAGTCACTGGAACGAACTGACCACAACCACAGACGAAATGTCTAAGGCCTCATAAGTCGACCTCGTAAAGTCTCCGCCAATCACCAATGGCCATGAGTCGATACGTCTTCACCTCCGAATCCGTTACGGAGGGTCATCCTGACAAGATCTGTGATCAGGTCAGTGATGCCGTACTCGACGCTCTTCTGGCGCAGGATCCCACCAGCCGTGTGGCTTGTGAAACAGTTGTGAACACAGGTCTGTGCATGATCACAGGCGAAGTGACATCCAAAGCGCAGGTGGACTTCATCCACCTTGTTCGCAACGTGATCAAGGAGATCGGTTACAGCGGAGCCCGCGCCGGTGGCTTTGATGCCAACAGCTGTGCTGTCTTGGTCGCCCTCGACCAACAGTCTCCCGACATTGCTCAGGGTGTGAATGAAGCCGATGACCACGCCGGCGATCCCCTTGATTTGGTTGGCGCTGGCGATCAAGGGATCATGTTCGGATACGCCTGCAACGAGACACCCGAGCTGATGCCCCTGCCCATCAGCCTGGCCCACCGTCTGGCGAGAAGGCTGGCGGAAGTCCGTCACAACGGCACTCTCGATTACCTCTTGCCTGACGGCAAAACACAGGTGAGCGTGGTCTACGACAATGACAAGCCGGTTGCGATCGACACAATCCTGATCTCCACCCAGCACACCGCTGAAGTGGGCGGCATCAGTGACGAGCAGGGCATCCGCGAACGCATCACAGAGGACCTCTGGACCCATGTCGTGGAGCCATCAACGGCTGATCTGGTCCTGAAACCAAGCCGCGAAGCAACTAAATATCTCGTCAACCCAACCGGAAAGTTTGTTGTGGGTGGCCCCCAAGGAGATGCCGGACTGACTGGTCGCAAAATCATTGTTGACACCTACGGGGGTTATGCCCGTCATGGAGGCGGTGCCTTCTCGGGCAAAGATCCCACCAAAGTCGACCGATCAGCAGCCTATGCAGCGCGGTATGTGGCGAAATGCCTTGTGGCAGCGGGCCTGGCCGAAAGGGCCGAAGTGCAGTTGAGCTATGCCATCGGCGTCGCCAAGCCGGTATCGATCCTGGTCGAATCCTTCGGAACAAGCCAGTTGGCCAACGACGCTCTGACAAATCTGGTTCAAGAGCACTTCGACCTGCGACCCGGAGCCATCATTGAAAACTTCGGACTGCGCAATCTGTCTCAGCAACGTGGTGGACGCTTCTACCAGGACACTGCGGCCTATGGACACTTTGGTCGCAATGACCTGAAGGCTCCCTGGGAGAACGTTGACGCCAAGGCGGCAGAACTGCGCAACGCCTAATCAGTTGATGCAACATTCACTGGCACTCGGAATCGATCTGGGCACCAGTGGAGTTCGAGTTGCGGTTCTCAATCATCAGCGTGATCTGCTGCACACCGATTCCACTGATTACGGCCGAAGCCTGGATCATCCGGATGATTGGCTGAACAGCTGCATCCAGCTGATCAAGACAATCCCAGAGGAGCTCCGCAGCCAAATCAGGTCTCTTGCCGTTGATGGAACTTCAGGGACACTGTTGGCCTGCGATCCAGAAGGCATTCCCAAGGGAAAGGCTTTGCCTTACAACATCGCCTGTCCGGAACAGCTTGATCGGGTGCATGAGTTGGTGCAAACAGGTCAGCCGGCGTCGAGCGCCAGTGGCAGCTTGGCCCGCGCGCTGAGGCTCTTGCAACAACACTCACAGCCGCTGATCCTCCGTCATCAGGCTGATTGGATCAGCGGCTGGCTGCTTGGAGACTGGAGTTTTGGCGAAGAAGGCAACAACCTTCGCCTGGGCTGGTCACTCACCGGTCAGCGCTGGCCGGATACCTTTGAACAACAGACCTGGCGTGCGGCCCTCCCGGAGATCCGACCGAGCGGCTCAAGGCTGGGAGTCATCGACAGTGCCCGAGCCAAACAGCTAGGGCTGTCGAAGGACATGCTCGTGATCGCGGGCACGACCGATGCCAATGCGGCAGTGCTCACCGCCGATGCCGCCGACGATGAAGGCATCACCGTGTTGGGAAGCACGCTTGTGCTCAAACGCTTCACCACCATCCCTTTGCGAGATGGTGCAGGGGCCTCCACCCACCGAGTGGGCGGCCGCTGGCTTGGAGGTGGTGCCTCCAACAGCGGTGGTGCGGTGCTGCGTGAGTGCTTTCCAGGGATCGACCTGGACGAACTGAGCCGGCAGATCGACCCTGACCAGGACAGTGGCCTACAACTGAGGCCCCTGATCGGTCAAGGAGAGCGCTTCCCTGTTGATGACCCCGATCTTGAACCGATCCTGACTCCAAGACCCGTCAGTGATGCGCTCTATCTGCATGGTCTGCTGGAAGGCTTAAGTCAGATCGAATGCCAGGGCTGGACAAGGCTCACTGAACTGGGAGCACCCGCTCCGAAACGCCTGGTGACATTGGGGGGCGGAGCCAGAAACCCGCAATGGCGACGCTTGCGGCAACGCTTGATCGGTATTCCGATCCGCAGTTGTTACAGCCCTCCTGCTGCAGGGGTCGCGCGACTCGCACTCACCGCTCTGCAACAGCAGCATGATCAAATCACCCATTTCGGGAGAGAATTGACTGAGCTTCCATGAGCCTTTGGCAAACAGACTCCGTGACGCGCTCGCCATCGGGCTGTTCGTCGTGTTGGCCGGATACGTGGGTTACAGCGGTTTTCGTCTGGCCCTACTGCTCTGGCAGCGTCTCAGCTGATTTCCTTCCCTCAATCCCTGCATCTTTTCCATGGCCGCCGACCCACTCACTCCAGCCATCAGCGAACGCATCTGTCGTCACATGAATGACGACCACAGTGATGCTGTGCTTCGCTACGCCCACCACTACGGAGGTCTGACATCCGCAACCGCAGCCACGATGACAGGCGTTAACGCGGAAGCCATGACCCTTGAGGTGAATGGCGAGCCCGTCAGCATTCCCTTCGACCACACGCTCACCGACAGTGAGGATGCTCACCGCACTCTGGTAGCCATGTTGAAGACCATGCCTGCCGGAGCTGGCAAAGGGGAATCCTGAAGTCAACCGCAGTGCATTGCCTTGCTGACCTCCATCAAGAGCTGTCTAAAGCAGCTGTTGATCCAACCAAGTTGCGCGATCTGCAAGCGACAGACCATCTCAGAAACTGATCAGACAGATCTCTGCCAGACCTGCCAACAACGCCTCGGTCTCGCAGAGACTGCGATCAAAGGCATGAGCCCCCTGCCCTGGCGGGCAGCCTCCTGGTACAGGGGTGCCATGCGCCAGTTGATTCTGTCGTTACGCAGAAATCAAAACGTTGGCTCTCTGCAAGCGATTTGCAGGATGCTGCAGCGCGATTTGCAGGAAGAGACTCTGCTGATCCCGATTCCAGGCTGGAAGGCGAAAAGCCGGTCGAATCCGCTTCCGGAACTCATGTGCCGCTGCCTGGAGCGACCGACACTTCAGGTGCTGGAGCGTTGTCGCCCCACGGTGGGCCAGCACCGGCTGAACCGTCGGCAGAGAGAGAGCAACCAGTGCGGCAGCTTCACCTTGAATCAAGCTTGGACCCAGTCGAAAAACCATGAATGGACGAGTTGGCCCACACAACAAGAGGTCTGGATTGTGGATGACATCGTGACAACAGGTGCAACCGTTCTGGCCGCGCAACAGGCTCTTCAGGCCTCAGGAACCACCATCCAAGGGGTGCTCTGCCTGGCCAGAACACCTTGGGAGTTCCACCCCGTGATTTAAGATTCAAAGGTGGCGCAGACAACGCGCCGGGATAGCTCAGTTGGTAGAGCAGGCGACTGAAAATCGCCGTGTCCCCAGTTCAAATCTGGGTCCTGGCACCTTTCTTAAGCGCAAAAAAAGCACCGAATGGTTCCTGTAATGGCACTATTCGGTGCTTTTTAGTCCTCCAATCTCCTAGAGGCCATGCGCCCCATCTGCAGAGAAGCAGCAATGACTCAACGGTCCAGGAACACCTCGACTGAATACAAAAAAACGGGATGGCTTTCCGGACCATCCCGCTCCCCCTGTTCGTGTTTTCCGCAGCCTGCACAACCCCCTTCATTTGTACCCACCCAGTTTTGTGTATCGGTTAGATACACAAAGTCGTCAAAAGCACAATTCAGGCAAACGACTCGAGCAGGTACAACGTCGATTCATCAGGCGCCATTGCAGAAGTAAACCGCTTCGGCATTGGTCCTGCCATCGGCGATGACCTGTTTCAAGCAAGCGTTGTACACCCTGCTTTCCTGCTTGAGAGCACAGATGCCCAACGCGATTGCTGTCCGTGACATGGCGGAGACGGCGGTGGCAGAAATCCCTATCACGCCGTTAGTGAGTATTGCCTTGTTGGTGCCGCCGCAACCCTTCTCCTAAGCGGGAGTGCTTTGCGTGGAGTTCTCTCCGGCCATGGGTTAAAACATCGCCCACAGACAACACCCAGAAACGCATCAAGGGATAGTCATATCTGCTCTTGATCAGCACAAACCTTCTTGCACAGGACTGACGGCAAATCGATTCAGCCCCTTCTGCCACTTTCCCGCGCAGGGAATGCATGATTTTCAGACTTGCAGCTTGACCTCACTTGCTTCTTGATGTCAGGGAACTGCGGGCAAGTCAGAGCAGGAAAATCTGCTTTTGCCTCCCTAAAGAGATTGCGGATCAGGGTTTTGTATTGACGTCTGGTCTCTTCCACAGAAGCTCCCTTCACTTCACAGTGCTTGCGAATGATGAGGAAGAACTCCAGGAAATCGTTGCTGGAAATTCGCTCAACCCTCTTGGTTGTTGCCCAGGGTTGGAGGCCAATACCTATAGGTCCATGCCACAGGTTCCGCTTATCACTTAACCAGCGATTGCGATTGTTCCTTGGTTGCTGCTCTTCATGGGTATACCAGCGTTCCCAATACACCGAAAGCGCCTGGCCTTGCTCAAGCTGATGCTGCTCCAGTTGCTGATGCAGAGTTCTCCACCGCTCTTGAGAAGCAGCCAGAGCAATCGTCACAGCTTCCCAAGGGTCAGTGGTTCCACAGGTGCCCTCGATCGACAGACGCTTGCCCTGTCCTCGGTTGGTTCTTCCTGCAAAGGGACGCGGGTCATCTGCCTGTTCAGGAAGAAAGCGCCATTGGAGGTTCTTGGTCTTCCTGCTCTTAGCACTTGGTTTCTGGCGGAAAATGGAGAGAGATGGATGAATGATCGACCCTGCCCATCCCAGATCACGCATCACATTGAGAGTGTGCAGGCTGCCATCGATCCAGTTCTGGGGAAGAGAGCGAGACATAGAGTTCCCATACCAACGCCTACAACCAGGAAGGCGAAGGACCTACCGCCAAACCGAACCAAGAGTAAGGACGCGGTCAGGGAGCAGCAAACAAGACTCTGCCAAAAGGCATGCCTTGATCGCCGCTCGACCCATTCATAAACCTGGTCCTGTCACTTCGCAGAACCGCTCATTGATTCCAATACCGGTTAACGACGATCGACAATTCAACAACGCCGATGGCTTCGCCATGGTGTTCGATCCAGCCTGGAAACAATGTCTCAAGCTCGGTGAGCTTGAGAACAAGTCAGTCGATGAAAGAATCGAAACAGTGATCAACCTTCTAAACGATCATCCGTTTGTGCAGTCAGAGCCAAAACAAGCTCGCCAGATCGCAAAATTCAGGGTGCGGCTACTTGAGCTGTGAGCAGCTGAAGCCGACCTTACAGCCCAATCATCAGGCACTCAAGAGATCGATCTGATCATCTTCGTCCTGATCATTGACCTCCTCCTGAGAAGGCTCAATCTGCGGGTCATCCACGTAGATCGTCTCATTCAGCGACGGCTCAAGCTCAGCCTCAATGTCATCCAGATCATCACGATCAGAGACCGCTTTATCGATGCAGGCTGATGCCATTTCATCGGCAGTTGGCTTCACAAGTTCGATTAGCTGCCCGGGAGCATCCTCGATGAGCAACCCTTGAAGATGCCTGAGACGGTCACCACTGTCATCAAGCAGCTGTTGACTTGCTTCATCTGGCAAAGGGTCTGATCCATCAGACAAAGCATTCAGATGCACCTGCTCAAAACGTTCCTCCAGTGCAAGCACACGCAGCGTGAGTGACTCAGCAATCTCGCTGACGACATGTAATTGACGACTGAGCTGCTGGACCATCAGCGCATTGGATTCAGCTGCAGCCATGGGACACGAGCGGTGGCGGCCCGATCGTATCGATCGTATGAGGGTTGTCCAGGAGTGCCTGGCGAGCGCAAGCTGATCTCGCTCCATACGCCTTCTGGTGACATCCCTAATGATCGACACCGGAGATTCCGAACAGTACGGATACAGTTCCCAAGGCCGGACTTGAGCGATGGATGGATCACAGCAGGCCAACCTCATGTCGTTGATCGAGGAGGTCGGAGATGAAAACGAACAGCTCCATTCGGTCGGGGATCAGATCCTGCGACTCAACCTGAAGCCCGATGACCTGCAGCTCTGGCAGGACACTTTTGCAGCCATGGGAGAGCCTGGAAATGTGCTGCTCGCCTGCGAAAGCGATGGCTGCCCGTTAGAGGCGACCAAACTCACCTGGGTTGTTGGTGCCGCTATCCGCAGCACGGCTGTCAGGTCTGCATCCGATGTTGGAACACTGCTGAAAAATCTGGGAGTGAGTGATCCAATCGCGGATGCTATCCCCTGTCATTGCCCGGGAGTTGGCCAGGAGATTGCATGGGCGTTCTATCTGGAACGCCACGGCTGGCTGACCGCGTGCCCAATTCTTCCCATCACGTCCAAACACAACGCCGTTCATCCGTGAGCTCCGCCTCAGCAGAACAAATCAAAGAACTTGCACGACTTTCGAAGGTGTGTGGACTCAGTGGTGATACCAGCCTTCCGGAAGAACTACGTCATCTGATCCATGAGGCAGATCAGAACAAACGTTTACTGACTGACGAGGAAATTCGCTTGTGCTGTGGCTGGTCAGGCCTTGAAGCCGCTCCACTGACTGCACTTCATAAACAGGCTTCGGAGCTTGTTGACCGAGCGCGCGCGGATCTTTTGAAAGAGCAGCCGCAGCTGGTGCAACCAGGCGGACAGTTGTTTCCGCAGGAACGAGCCGAAGCCTGCTGGCGCGACTGCTTCCATTTTCTGCGGGTCAGCCTTTACGGAACAGCCTTACGCAGGGCCGACGTGACGGACTGCGACGGCATACCATTCCTGGTAAAGCTTTACGCACTGCTTGATGTTCCGGTGCCTGCATTACTTCTGGCACTTGATTGCCTTCGCCTGCATTCTGTGAACTGTTACCGCGAGCTTGGAGCAGGGGCTGATGCTGAAGCACTGGGTGACGCATTGTCTGATCTCTGCAACATTATTGGCAACGAGATGAAGAGACACGACGGGGCGCAGCGGGAGGGCCGCAAAGCAGACATAAACTAATTGGCGTTCACTGAGCATTTTTACGGATGGCGCTTCAGCTGCTCGACTACCCGCTCACAAGCCAGAACAGTCGTGTTGGCGACCAGGGTGGTCTCAAGTCTGAGCTGAATCGCGCAACGTTCCCAAGCCGTGAAGACAGGAACTTCCAGATCGAGCAGGCCTATCGGCAAATCTTTTTTCACGCCATGAAATGCGATCGTGACGTGAACCTTGAATCCCAGTTTCGAGATGGAAGCATCACAACCAGGGACTTCATCCGCGGTTTACTGCTGTCCAGGCGATTTCAGGAAGGCTACGTATCTTGCAGCACCAACTACAGGCTCGTCGACCAGGTCGTCGGACGCGTTCTAGGTCGCGAAGTACATGGGCAAAGTGAGCGAATCAGCTGGTCAATCCTGATTGCAGACAAGGGCTTCAGCAGCTTTGTCGATGCTGTGCTTGACAGCAGCGAATATCTTGATTCGTTTGGTTATGACGATGTTCCCAGCCAGCGCTCGCGCGTCATTCCCGGAGCTTCAACAGGAGTGATGCCGATTTACCAGCAGTTTCCTCGCTATGGAAGCGACTGGAGGGATCAACAATGGGACCTGAAACTACAAGCCAGAATTGAAATTGAAACCATTGTCCCTGCTTATATCAAAACGCCAGAATGGGCCAAGAAAGTATGGCTTGGCTTGGCTGCTATTGGAGCCTTTGAACTCATCAGAGTCCTTCTGATTGTGGCCGGAGAAATGTACAGCACTCGCTAGTTGAAGTGCTCTGAATCCAGCAATCCATTTCAGTGAAAGCTGACCACGCAGAACGCCATCCTGCCGATGGACGCTCGAGGCCTTCCCGTAAAAGAACTCTTCAACCGCTGAAACAGAGTCATTTAGCAACAACAAAATCAACCCAAAAATTAGTGCATCAAGAATCATTAAGCACCCAATCGCTGATTGTTAAGAAAACCAAAGAACCACGAGAAAACATTTTGTTGCAAGCCTCGTGGCTCCGCGGAGTTCATCTGTAAACGCGATTATTGTCTGGGCACAAGTACCCCATTGAGATCAGTAATGGTCGCCATCAAGCCGACACGTGATTTCACGAACCTGAACCGCGTCTCATACGCCACAGGTCATTCCAAGAAAGCAATACAAAACAAGGCGACCAATCTCTACCGTCAGGAGTGTGAGAAAGGCAACTTGATTCCGCGGAAAGGCCTGGCAGCTTCAACAACTGAGGAATTCAAAGAAAACCTTTGTTCGGCCATGGGCGTCGGCATCGGGCCAAGACTCCATAGCGAATGCCCTTTCAGTAGCGTGAATGACGTTTACGCAGCAAACGGAAGCGATGCTTTAGAGACAGCCATCGCAGCAAGCTACAAGCAGGTTTTCGGCAACCTCGGCCCCATGGGCAATCAGCGCTGCACTGAGCTGGAATCGCAACTCAGCAACGGTGAAATCAGCGTTAGAGATTTCGTCGCAGGGCTCGCCAAGTCAGATCTCTACAAAGAGAAGTATTTCCATTGTGTTTCACCGATTCGCGGCATCGAATTGAACTACAAGCATCTGCTTGGAAGGCCCCCGATCAATCAAGCGGAAGTGAGCGCAGCCATCACGCTGATCGCGGAGAGTGGATTTGATGCTTTGGTCTACAAAATTACTCACTCGGGAGAGTATATGGAAGTGTTTGGAACAGACACTGTTCCTTATCCACGCGCCTGGACTTCGGCAGCTGGTGCTTATTGCTCCACATTCACAAACCTCGCCAGAGTGACTCCAGCCAACGCTGCTTCGGATACAACGATCGAGTCTCGCAGCCAACTGGTAATGGAATTCACCAATGCCAGACGGATTTCTCAATCAGGCTCCGGATACGATGTGAGTGGGTTCGTTTACTCGAAGGCAGTCAAAGACCCTTACAGCGGAGCATTCCAGCGGATGTATCAGTCTAAAAATGCAAAAACCTGGGCATAACGAGATAATCCTCGGACATTCAATACATCATCCTAATTAAGCGTTGAATATCAAAGCACTGACTTATAAAGTTAGTGCTTTTTCATGGCTTTATCAATCGATGAAAAGGCACGCAATTCAGCGAGCATCCTGAGTTCTTTTAAGCCTAGAAACCATCAAAATGGTAGACAAGGAACACCAACAAACTGAGCTCAACAACAATCACGCTGTAGAGCTCATTCATTAATATCAGTCTGACAGTCGAGAGGTAACCTCCTCGCAGCCCTATCAAGGAGGATGGAGCTATGACATCTCGGTTTATCGACCTTCGCACCTGGACGGCACCCGAAACTCAAACGCCTGAAGACGCAGAAGGTTCAGCCGTCGATGCTCGTGGTGCCGACTGGAGTCATCGAGATTTGGGTCAACGTGATCTGAGCGGTGCTTTGCTTTGCCGTTGCAACCTGCGTGGCAGTGATTTAAGCCAATGCACACTGGAAGGTGCAGATCTACGTTTAGCGATATACGACTCAAAAACCAAATTTCCAGACGATTTCGATCATCAAAACAGCGGAGCCGTCGGTCCAGGCGCAAAGCTAAATGGTGCATTTCTGAATAACGCTGATTTAAGAGGAGTTGACCTGCGCAAAGCTGTCTTGATGGGCGCCTATCTCAGCGGCACCGATCTCAGCGGGGCGATTCTCGATGGCACTGCAATGGCTGGAGCGGATCTTCGACATGCAAATTTGCGTGGTGCGATGTGCAGAGGTACTCGCTTTGGTACCAGCCAGCTCGATATGGCCGATTTCAGAGGCGCAGACCTGGAAGCTGCGGTACTGGACTGCGTCGAATCAGTTCGGGGTGCTGACTTCAGCCTTTGCCTGGGTCTCGACCAGCAACTGGAGACATTGCTGAATCGTGAAGCCCTTGAACTTGATCAATGGAACCCGATAACACGCAGCTCGACGCGGTCAAGCCTGGAATCCCTCAAAGCTAAAAATGATTCGTTAAACCAAAACTGATGCATGCTTCAGATCCGTTCCAGGAGCACAGAATTGTCATGTCACGCAATGTTTAGACATAATTGATTGAGCTTTATAAAGAAGGCGTTCGCGCACGGCGGTTCTGACGGACGATGGGTCCGCGAATACCGCGAGAACCTTCATGCCCTTCGGTCCTGCCTCGCTTTTGGGGGTCGAGCGCTTCTCGGACGAGAGTGAAGCACCCCTCGAACTGCTCCCTGGCGACGACGATGCCAAGAAGGAGCAGATCATCCGCAAGGTGTATCAGCAGGTGCTTGGCAACGCTTACGTCATGGAAAGCGAGCGCCAAATCGTTGCTGAATCGCAGTTCAAGCTCGGCGAAATCAGCGTTAGAGAACTGGTGCGACGCATTGCCAAGAGCGAGCTCTACAGCACTCGCTTCTTCGATACCTGCGCGCGCTACCGCTACATCGAGCTGGCCTTCCGACACTTGCTTGGACGCGCTCCTGAAGACTTCCAGGAAATGCGCACCCATGCTGAACGTCTGGACAGCATGGGGTATGAAGCAGATATCGACAGTTTTCTGGATTCAGCCGATTACCAAAATGCTTTCGGTGAATGGACTGTCCCCTATCAACGGGGTTGGAAAACCGAATGCTGCACAACTCTCCAGGAGTTCACTTGGAGCTTCCAGTTATTACGTGGAAACAGCAGCAGCAGCCTGAAAGGTGATTTAGCAGGTAAGCGCAGCAAGCTCGGCGGAGCGGCATACCAGAACCTGGCACTTCCCGTGGTTCCGCCATCATCCACCCAATCCACAGGCTGGAGTTTCCGCCCCTCCACCGACATGCAGGATGCACCGACCCGGCTGGGTGCCGGTGCCGGCGAGGAGGGAGTGACCTACCGAGTGGAAGTCACTGGCTACAGCGCCAACAACGTGCGGCGCATCTCTCGTTACACCCGCAGTAATCGCGTCTTCTACGTTCCGTTCGACAAGCTGTCCGAGCAATTCAAGAGGATTCACCGGGAAGGCGGAAAGATCGCAAGCATCACTCCGGTGACCTGATCGCATCTGAACGAGCAATCAACCAAGACCAAACACCCAATTCATTGATCTGAACCATGGCAACCAATCAAATTTCGAACGGATTCGGCGCTGAAACCAAATGGAATAAGCCTGTCAGCTTCCAGAGGAAAGGTCAGACCACTCCGAAGCCTGCACTCACCATTGGCGAATTCCTCAAGCAGTCATGCGATCAGATGGGAATCGGTGTGGGCCCTCGCAGCCATGAGGATTGTCCACACCGCGTTACAGCAGAGTGTTACAGCCCTGACGACCAAGCATCTCTGGATGAAGTGATTGCTGCCAGTTACCGACAGGTGTTCGGCAACGCGCACGTCATGGATTACGAACGCTCCAATGAACTGGAAGCACAATTGCGCAACGGCGAACTCGATGTCAGAAATTTCATCCGAGGACTAGCGAAGTCAAGCTTCTACAAGTCCCGCTTCTTCTCTGCGGTGGCTCCTCAACGTGGTATCGAACTGAACTTCAAGCATCTCTTGGGTCGAGCACCGCATTCTCAGAGTGAGGTGTCTCAAAAAATCAGTTTGCAGGCTGAAAGTGGCCACGATGCGCTGATCGACAGCATCATCGATTCCGCTGAATATCTTGAAGTTTTCGGCAATGACATTGTTCCCTACGCCCGTGCGTGGAGTTCACCGGCGGATCTCGCCACATCGGCATTCCCCATGCTGGCAGCACTGCAAAAGAGCTTTGCTGGAAGTGACAGCGCGCGCGGAGGCAGCAGTGCGCTCACAACCAGCATGGCATCGGGCATTGCTCCTCGTATCAGCAGTCCTTCTGAGACCATTGGAGTTCGTCCTTCCTCTGCATTCTCAAGAGGACAGATCGCCAGCAAAGCTCCTGGAATCACAAGTGGCAGCGACAGCGCGCCGATGCGCGGCGATTCTTACGTGTTCTTTGGTTTAGGGCAAAGAGAACAAGAAACGTACCAGCGCTGCCCTGGCGATAGTGCAGATCAGCTAAGTGCACTGATCAGGGCAACATATAAGCAGGTGATGGGCAACCCTCACCTCATGGAATTCGAAAGGTCAGTGTCGGCAGAAAGCAAATTCATCGATGGCTATCTGAGCACTCGCGAATTTGTGCGGGCGATTGGTCTTTCAGCCGAATATAAGAAGCGTTTCTTCGAGACAAATGCTCCCTATCGATTCATCGAACTGAACTTCAAACATTTCCTCGGACGAGCACCAAAATCCCAGGCAGAAATCAGCGAGCACACACGAATTCTTGCGGAAGGAGGTTATGACGCGGAAATTTGCAGTTACGTTGATTGCGAAGAATACCAAAGCACATTCGGTGAAGATACCGTGCCATTTGCACGAATCCTCTCCGAAGATGGCCGCTCACAAGTTGCCTTTAACCGCCATCTCAAGTTGGCCGAAGGTTTCGCAGCAAGCGACACAGTTCTGACAAGTTCTTCGTTGGTCACATCAGTTGCTACTGGAATGGTTCCTGGAGGATGGAGCTCTACCACCACCAGAATCAACAGAACTGGTACTCAATCTGGTGCACCAGATCCCACCAAAAAGCGCTTCCGGATTGTAGTTGCTGCTCAAGCTGCTCGCACCAGACAGCGCACCGCAGGCAACACCTATCTGGTGTCTGGCAAAGACATGTCCAGCCAGATGAAATACATCCATGCCAGAGGTGGAAAGATCGTCTCCATCACCGAAGTGATGTAAAAAACCTCCAACAACAACTTATTGAATGGGCCTTTTGATGATCGAAAGGCCTAACAATTAACCATCACCTAACCAACCGAGACATGACGGAAACCACCACACTGGCAACCCAAGCAAATACAGATTTGGGACATGCAGATAATGTGATTCAAAGCATCTACAAACAGGTTTTTGGCAACCGTCATCTCATGGAGCTTGACGTCAACAAGTCTCTCGAAGCCTTATTCATGAATGGGGATCTAACCGTTCAGGGCTTCGTAACAGCCCTCGCACAGTCAGATACATACAAAAAATTATTCCTTGAAGATAAGAGTGCCTATCAGTTTGTTGAGCTCAATTTCAAGCATTTACTGGGTAGACCCCCACATGATCAACAAGAGCTGATGGAACATGTCAGCAAGATGAATACCGAAGGATACGACGCAGAAATTGCTAGTTACACTTACAGCGAAGAATATCTCGCAGCATTTGGTATCGACGGGGTACCCCATAATCGCTCAAGCCAATCCATCAGTGGTGGACGAACGATTAATTACACACGAGGCATCGCTGTTGATGCAGGCTTCGCAGGTTACGACGCGGCCAGTAATGGATCAAAACTCCTGAACAGCCTCTCCACTGGAAATGCGCCTGCGATTGTCGACCGCAAAAGCGTTGGCAACGCTAATGGAATCTCAATCTTTTGGACAACACGTCGTCAGGTCAGTGCTAATCGTCGTGTGATGCAGAAATCAGTTGTTAGCCAAACCTCAATGTCTGCAACTCTTCGGAGCATCCAAGCCCAAGGTGGTCGGATCGTTTCTATTTCGAAGGCTTAAACCTTCATGAGGTTGACCTCTGATTGTTCATAAAATCAGAGATAATTGAATTGGCGTTAGCTAACGTCAATTCAATTTCATCGCTCAGAAAGGCTCCTAGTTTTCTCGTTTACTCCCCCCGACATGCCAATTCTTAGAGACACAACCAGATCTGACCCGAATCAGACAGACGCCTTCAATAAGTCTGTGGCATCAGTTCCCATGGCAATGTCAATGATGGTTGACTCAATGGTCAACATGATGCAAGCAAATTTACCTAAAAACACTGAGAGATTCGACAGTCACGGCAGAAGCACTGATGGATATTGAGCAATTTGTTGCTCAAAGCATCGGAGAATGGCGCTCAATGAGAAGCGGACACTCCCTTGCATTTCAACAATTCGAAGATGTGCTCAGTGAAATATCAATCAAAGAATTTATTGATGACACAAATCAGCTGCGAGAACTGATTAAGGCTTCATCACAACCCAACGAAAGCCACTACATTTCTCCCTTTTCAATGGAATGGTGTGCAGAGAGTGATTGGGAACCTGACGATCCCAGTGAAGTTTCCAGTGGATCATGCATCATTCTGCCGATCCCGAAGGATGAACAATCTGGAAAACTATTGAGAAGCGTTGGCTATGCCGAATCAGTAGCGGCAGAATCAGAATACCGATTTCTTGACGATGGCACGTTCATCCTCAAGACTCACTATGATCAATCCATTGCAGAAGAACGTATTTGGTTCGTTTCTGATCACGTCCGCTGCCGCTCCTCAGTTCTGAAAACATCAGAGGGATCGGGCATCTTGCAAGCTTCATTTGCTTCCGAAGTCAGAAAAATTTCCGTTTAGTCATCAGCGACTACGTCCTATTCATGAAACCCGAAGAAAAAATCAAATTCGCAAAAACATTATCTGGAATCTTTGATAATTTTGCACAGTCACAAGAGCGACCCAAAGATTTTGCTCGTATTAATATTGTATTTAGGCCACTACCATGGCATATCTTTCAAGGACCCGGCTTTTATTCAGAGCAATATTACGACTATTCTCCATGGGATCCTTATAGACAGGGAATTCATCGCTTGTCTTATAAAGAAGATATCTTCGTTGTAGAAAACTTTGGTTTCAGCAATAAGGAACGATTGGCTGGATCTGGGAGAAGACCAGAATTACTTGATTCGTTAGATCTCAATAGTCTTGAAAGAAGATGTGGATGCGCAATGTACTTCAAAGAAGAAACAACTGGTCACTATATTGGCCACGTAGAGCCAGGAAAAGCTTGCATCGTACCTCGAGACGGGAAACTAACTTATCTCGTCAGCGAGGTTGAAGTGAACGAACAAAGTTGGGTAAGCCGTGATAGAGGTTTTGATCCAAAAACAGACGAAGTACGGTGGGGTTCAGAACATGGTCCGCTCAAGTTCAAACGAGTCGCAGATTTTTCTGAAATGGTCACATCTGAATGGATCGATGGAACCAAAGAGTGAATGCAAAACAGCATAAAACAGCTCAAGGGATGGATACGATCACAACACTTGATCTGCGAAGGAACTGATTTTATATTTGAAACTGTTGATCAAACACAGCTCGAGAAATTTGAACAATGCATGGACGAAATTGGCGGAAAAGTAAGGCAAATTAAAGCTGTAGGCAACTGGCCGATGGGACCAAACCGATCGTTCAAAATTTTAAGAGCCATTGCAAGCGTACCTAGGCCAGGAGGGGAAAGCCTTGTAACTTATTGGGCTAAACGAGGAGCAAAACAAACACGTTATTCAGATATCAACACTTGAAATCAGTCTGAGAACCAACCCAACCATGTTGGTTTGGAAAAGTCGGTATGTTTGCTCCACTTCCTCAAAATAGCTAATGGGTCAATTTGAAAACCACGTTCTGCCGCGATGGCAATGACTTGATCCTGATTGAGTGCAGCCTTGATCTCGTCTTGAAGACTTTGATCTGCTTTTGCTAGGGAGATAAATTGTTCAAGGATTTGATCCTGTTCAGCATCAGACATCATTCAACTCACACTATCGTGATCTGAGCACGAGAATCAGGAATGATTCGTGTCCGCACCCTCCATCAGCATAGCTCTCCAAGCAGAAATCTGACGAAACGCCCATGACCAATGACTGGTCTGAGCAGCTAAAACTTTTTGCTGTGTTGAATCAGATAACTGTGCGAAGTCACGCTCAAAGTAAGTAGTCCATTCATTTTGATTAATATTAAAGCCCTTACTTTGGGCATAAGCGATGATCTCTTGATGAGAGACAAGCGGCTTTAATCCCGTCGCAAGCTCATGAGAGCGAATCACTTCATCTACAAAACGAGGGAGTTCTTGAGAAATCATCAGCAACTCTCGATCCAGATTGCAAAATTAGCGTTGGTGCAAATCAATTGCAAAACAAGTGGTCCGCCAGTGCAACGCAAAAGCCTCCAAGGCAGAGCATTGCTGATCACTCCGGAATCCACAAGAATCTTTGGAGGACGGGTCGCTTGATCGAGTGGGATCAAGGCGGCACCAGTTAGAGACGGGTCTACAGCCTGAACGGCCTTACGAAGGGCTTCTATATCACTCACTTGATTCAATTGATTCTGAAAATCCTGGTCATTATTGAGCGTCTCGACAAAACGTGGCAACGCTTTTTCCGCTTCAGCAGAGACTGGCATTTGATTAACAGAACGCTGGCTTATGCTAACAGACAGGTTGAAAGCCAAGAATAGCTCAACTCCAAAAAAATCTGTATGTATTTACAATCAAGATCTGTGAGACAAATACGGTTCAATCAAATGAGCTGGTGGAATGCATCGTCCATGCCATCACAATCCAAAATGAACTCAAAGCGCTGGGCAACTATCATAAATAAAAAGCAACCGAAGCATTCGCGCCAGAACTACAGTCATTCACTTTTTAACATGGAACAACCAGAATTGATTTAACAAGATCCTTTCTTATGAGAGCAACGCGCATCCTCGCCGCCTCGAGAAGTCGAGCAAATCTATTCAACAAGTCGTACTTCAACACTGAGACATCAGACATCAATCCAGCGCAAAGCCAGTCCAAAACCGAACTTAATCATCAAATAACATCATGCAGATAACATAAAAGAGTCTTGATCAACTCGATCGACCACCTTAATCGAGGGTTGGATCGGTCCCAACTATGGCCAAATCACACATTCCAGCCGTCAGCCAAAGCACGAAACGAGATCAGTGAGCGGTGGTGGGAGCTTGAGAATGCAGGCGAGGCTGAGTTGCGGCAACAAGACAGCACATGATTCAACAGGTGAACGGGAGAACGCAAAAGATTCAACGTCTTCCTCTAAAACGCCAATCTGCAAAAGGAGCGAAGATCAAAATGCGCTGAATATTGGCCAGACCATCCAAGTTGAAAGCAACAAGTTGATTCATTGGTCATTGAACCGAACGATGGGTCCAATGACCAATCATCAAGCGATTCGCCATCCAGCAAACAATTGAGCGCCAATTTGATTTGCATCATCGCCGCTGGAAAGACCACCTGAGTCAACCAGGACGTTCACAACAGCTTCTCGATTCTGTCGCAACCTTGCGCCGAATGGCTTAACAGACCTTCGCCAAGAAACTCGATCAGTGTCGTTATTAGCATTGAAGGAGCACCATGGATGGCTCCTTAAACAGTCGTCATAAACATCAAGACCCGCTGCAGTGCAAGGCAACTAAAGCCACAGAGGCGGCGGGGTTGCGATTTTTGGTTTTTCCTTGGAATTGAGTTTGCAAACTTGTGTGTCCTGACAATCTGCTTTTGGTAGGGGGGCAGAAAGCAGGGTTAACGTCATTCGTGATGCGGATTTGCATCCCCCTCTAAAACTTTCCGAAGCACCCATGCTCGACGCATTCTCCCGGAAGGCCGTCTCGGCCGATTCCAGCGGCGCTTTCATCGGCGGAGGCGAGCTGGCCTCCCTCAAGTCCTTCATCTCCGATGGCAACAAGCGTCTCGACGCTGTCAATGCGATTACTTCTAACGCCGCTTGCATCGTTTCTGATGCCGTTGCAGGTATCTGCTGCGAAAACACCGGCCTGACCGCTCCTAACGGTGGCGTGTACACCAACCGCAAAATGGCTGCATGCCTGCGCGACGGTGAGATCGTTCTCCGTTATGTGAGCTACGCCCTTCTAGCCGGCGATGCTTCCGTGCTGCAGGATCGCTGCCTGAACGGTCTGCGCGAAACCTACGCCGCTCTGGGCGTTCCTACAGGTTCCGCTTCCCGCGCTGTGGCCATCATGAAGTCTGCTGCTGCTGGTCTGATCACCAACACCAACAGCCAAGCCAAGAAAATGCCTGTCACCCAGGGTGACTGCGCAAGCCTGTCTGCTGAAGCTGGCAGCTACTTCGACATGGTGATCAGCGCCATCAGCTGAGCCCTATCTGCTTGATCGTTCAAAACAACACACATCCTTCATCATGAAGTCCGTCATCACCACTGTTGTCGGTGCAGCCGATAGCGCTTCCCGCTTCCCCTCTGCATCCGACATGGAATCCGTTCAGGGTTCCATTCAGCGAGCAGCTGCACGTCTTGAAGCTGCTGAAAAGCTGGCTTCCGGCTACGACGCCATTGCTCAGCGCGCTGTTGACGCTGTTTACGCTCAGTACCCCAACGGCGCTACGGGCCGTCAGCCCCGCGCCTGTGCCACCGAAGGCAAAGAGAAGTGCAAGCGTGACTTCGTTCACTACCTGCGTCTGATCAACTACTGCCTGGTCACCGGCGGCACCGGCCCCCTGGACGAGCTGGCCATTAATGGTCAGAAAGAGGTTTACAAGGCCCTCAGCATCGACGCTGGCACCTATGTTGCTGGTTTCTCGCAGATGCGTAACGACGGTTGCTCACCTCGCGACATGAGCCCCCAAGCTCTGACTGCATACAACACCCTGCTCGATTACGTGATCAACTCCCTGGGCTGATTCGTCAGTTCAACTGTTGAATAATTCAGCAATGTGATTGGGGTGGGCATTTCTGCCCACCCTTTTTTATTACCTTCAGAATGAAAGTAATCACCATGCCAAAATCATGGCGTTGCTGAATCATGGGACATTGCATTCGGCCACTCAATTGGCCGAAAACAAAGACTTACGCCATTCTCGACAGCAACAAGAAGCCATTAAGGAATTTCTTGTTACCTCAAAGTTTGAAACCGATTGCTCTTGAGCTTCAGCATCTAAAGCAACTATCAGGGGTAATTCGGGACAAATAGTCAAACCTATCCCCAATTCACATCATGCTCGGCCCAGAAACCAGTCTGAAATCACTCACCTCAGCGACCCGAACCGGGCCAGCTGCGTATTCCACACCCAGCAAAGCAGGTAAAAACACAGTTCACCGCACGCTTGCAGGTGTTCGTGCCGAGTACAAGAGGCAGCATTGTGCCTCCATGGGGATTGGGATCGGTCCCCGTCTGCACGCTGAATGTCCTTTTGGGTCTGTATTTGATCAATACAGCCCAGACGATATCGCTGCTCTTGAGCGCGTGATCAGAACGGCATACCGTCAGGTGTACGGCAACCTGCCTCCAACTGAAAATCAGCGAGAAACCTCCCTGGAAGTCAGGTTGATGAACGGGGAAATCAGCGTTCGCGATTTCGTCAACGGCTTGGCCAAGTCAGATTTCTACAAAGCAAACTTCTTCCACGCTGTTGGCGCTCAGCGTGGTATCGAACTGAACTTCAAGCACTTGCTTGGACGAGCTCCTCTGAACCAGGAAGAAGTCCAGAATCACATCAAACTGCAGTCTGAAGAAGGCTTTGATGCACTGATCGACAAGCTGACTGACTCGGCTGAGTACACCGAGGTGTTTGGTTCTGACATCGTGCCCTATGAAAGGTCTCACGATTCCTACGCAGGGATGTTCACACGGTCCTTCAACCTGATGCGTGAACTGGGCGGCATGAAGGTTGCTGTCAGCGACAATGCTCAAGGTCGCAACAGCCGTACGATCAACCCACTTGCGATTGCATCGAGAGAAGAGTCAAAGCCCCAGCCATTTACATACACCTCAGTTCAGCGGACCCCTATCAAACTGCCCCAACAGCAGTACAGCGGACACCAGACTCCAAAGATGACCGATTACGTGGCATTCCGTCCTTTCGGGGTTCACTTCTGATCCAAATGCAAGTTTGATCAATAGGATCCAAAACCCATCTTTTGATGGGTTTTTTTTTGCCAATGCCCAACCAACAGAGCTACGAACCAATCAATTAGATTCAATACAAGCGAATGATGACCATGAGTGATGCAACATCGAATCAGCAAATAAACGAACTTGACAGTCTTACCGAGCAGGAAGCTTTCGAGTTGGCTGAAGTATTGAAGCAAAATCTGACTGATCAAGAAACACCAAGCTCTGATCAAGCGTCGATCAAAAAAATGGTTGCTGGATTGGGAGATCAGCGTGGTGCTTTACGACTGACATTCGCGCAAAGTCTGGGAAACGTGGGTGAAGCAGCTATTCCATATTTATGCGATGCATTAAAAAACAATCCGAATGTCATCATTCGACGTGCATCTGCAAAAACACTCAATCTGATTGGCAGTAGAAAAGCATTACCGAATCTCGTTGAAGCATTCAAAACAGATTCTGATCCAGTCGTTCAAGGATCATCGGCAGGCGCTATGGCAACGATTGGCGTCCCTGCAATCGATGATCTACTCAAAATTCTGGTGGAGCCAGGCTGCACAGCATTTCAAGTGGGGCTCGTCAATCTTGCCCTGAGCTTTATTGGCTCAAAAGCACCAGATGCATTGGATCAAGCGACACAATCAGACAATGTTGAGATCCGCATAGCAGCGATCACAGTGCTGGCTGAGCAGATTCAGGCGCAAACGAGCAATTCAGCGAAAATTGCACTCATCAAAGCGTTATCTGACGAGGCTAGCGAAGTTCGAGCGGAGGCAGCCACAATGGCCGGCAAAACATTAGAACCCGAAGATGTCTCCAACCAATTGTGCAAGATGCTCTCAGACGAATCCGAGCAAGTTAGAAAAAATACATCACTTGCTTTGATGAAAATGGAAGCAACAGATGCGATTGATCGAATTAAAGACGCAATAAAAACTGAACAAGACGAACAGGTTAGGGCTGTGATGAACGTGGCGGTGAATGTACTAAAGCAAGACTAGAGTCTATTAATTAAAACCAAGACTTTGTCGTCTCTCAAGACTAGCTTGAGCAACTTCGCGTATCAATTCGTCTTTAGAATCATCCTGAACCAGCCTTTGCAGGCATTCGTTCACTAGTGGAGAATCTAATTCAGCCAGAGACATAGCCGCACCTTGAACATGTGCAATATTGCTATTGTCGCAAGCCTTAACCAACAAAGGAATAACACGAGATTCTTCTGAAGCTTGTTTAGAAAGATGGCCAAGCGTCATCAGAGCGGACTGAGCAACGACCGGGCTCTCATCATCAAGAGCTTTTTCCAACATCGTGATCGTGTCAACAGAAAAAGCTTCATCTGGAAAACTCACTGACACCTGAATGATTGCCTTAATGCAACATGCTCTAATTGTTCCATTATCGGATGAGTCAAACAGTTGAATCAGATCGGGGACACTCAGATGTCCAATCATGCCTAACGCTTTAACCGCAGTGCGATACACACCTGGATCAGGATCATGCATCAACGCGAACAGCCTCGGCATTGCCTCCTCAGGAAACTGCTCTGCAAGAATTGAACAAGCAGTGAAGCGAATATTGGGATTTGGATGGACTAAATCAGCAAACAAGGAGTCAATGGAATTGCCAGAGGTATCCATATAAATACGTGCAAATATAAAGCAATACTACACCATCACAAGGGACATACTAGAGCAAACTCCATCAATATTAAAGCAGTAGGTTCAATCAAGTCAGATAAGTCGATGCCAGCCTGGCTTGAACAAAACAATCATCATCATCGGCAAGTGATTTCAATAAATCTTTGATTTGAGCTCGATTGACGTGATGAGAGATTGATTCCAGCGCCAAGATCACTGCATAACGACAATCCCAAGCAGGCAAATATTGATCAGACAAAAATACTGGAATAAGTGCAAGAAAGCCAGTTGGATTTAATTGAGCCATGGAGTATATCGCAGCAGAACGGCTTTTTTGAAACTGAGGTCGCATATTAATTGCTGAACTGTTGAGGATTTCATCAATAGAATTCAATGCTTGCTGAGGCCAATCAGACCGCGAACCAATCAATCGCATAAAAAAATAATGAGCACCATAGTCGTTATAAGCCTCTTCATTCCATTCTTTTAAAATCACAGGCCAAAGCACTTCCGAAGGGATACGACTCAACGTCTTTAAGGCAAGATAACATCGGCTAAAATCAGTATTGAAGAGGTCACGCACTAAAAAGTTGAGACCAGGAGTGACGTCGTACTCATGAACAATCTTGATATCATTTGGATCATCAATCAGAACAGCATCAACGAGGTGTATTGATTCGATCAATGCTGAATGACTCAGTGAATTCAGGAGAAGTCTGCAGGCACGGACTCGAAAGGCTGGCGAAACTGGCGAGCTTACAATTGCAGGAAGCTGCTCAACAGCTTGCGCATCAATTAAATCCTGTATTGCGCATTGACGATCCATCTGATTTGGCAGCAAAAGATGATCAGCAACAACAGAAAGCTGCTTCCTGCTACCTGAAAGTTGAGCATCTGCAGAAATTGCGGCTCCACTGATCCCGGGAGATTCCACATTCTTCAATGATTGAATGGTCGCGAGACTTTCTTGTACAGACAAACTCGCCAAACATTGAATCAAAACACGCTGATTACAAACATTGTCTTTTAAAAGATTAATTATTTTTGCAATCAACTCGGGCTGATTACATTTTAATTGCTTAAGTGAGCAGATAGTGTTTTCAACCAAATAACTATCATCAGACCACAAGCATTGACCAATCTCAGAGATCCATGATTCAGCACCCAGCCTCCCGAGGACTTCCACAGCTTTTCTTTTTGCAATAGTTACAGCTTGCTCATTGAGAGGATTGTCCAACAAATCCACCAAAGCTTGCTCAGTCTCTGGGCCCGGGCAATTAATTAAATGAGACGCAGCCATATAGTAATCGCTTTGCGACTCCAACTCATTAATAGGCTGAAGAAGAATCTGCCGAGCATGCTCACATGTCAGCTCGGGATGAATATTGTCAAAACGACCTGGCATCAAGAGAAACGATAGTGTATAAATTGTACCTTAAAATCAAGCAAGGTGTCTTTACTAAACTCAAACTGATCAAAAAAAACTAACTCCATGCCTTGAAAAGCAGAATCAGCATAGACTCGCATGAGTTACTTAAACATTGTGGGACCTTTTTCTGGAAAGCGATTCATCGTACAAACGACGACCATGCATCGCTCAAGGCCGTCGATGTCAGTCAATTTCAACGTTCCATTCAATGGGCTATGTCAGGGGATGCAAGTGATGCATCGATCTGGATTTAGCGTTACAGCGCTGAATCCAGATTTCGTAAAAAGCGAACCTCAAGATCAAAGAACTATCGGGAATAACGACCTGAAAGTTGAAAATGCCCCAAAATCGTCCAACCCTAAAAGCACACAGTTGAAATCGGAAAGTAAGACTGAAGGCAGACAAGCGGAGAAAAAGTCGACTCAAAAGAACCGACGCCAACGACGCAAATAAAAGAAATCTGAGCTTCATGATTTCATGATCTAATTTCAAAAATTGCATCACTGGGTCGTCCACCTTTTAGGGCTTCCCAGTTGATACCAAGCAGAAACTGTTCTGGGTCTGCACATTCAACGACATCAACGCCCCAAGATCCTTCCTGAAGTGGTGAACCAGTTGATCCAGGTGAATCTTTGCGCCCGCCAAGAGCAAGCCAGTGATGTTCGGAACTATGAGAAGAAGAAATTCGAAATTTTTTCCATGACTCAACTAGCTCCTTCGCCATTTCTTCAGCTGATAAAAAAGACTCTAACCGGATCAGCCAATGCGGATGATTCAAGGCTTCAGCATGATCAAAAGCATTTGAATGAACCTTGAGTCCCTCAACTAGCTCTTGAGCAGATATTGCAGGAACACTGTCTGATGTGATCTGGAGGTTATGAGAGACAATAAAAACGGTCATGGTTTGGGCTATGGTCAAAGTCAAGTGTGATGAAGGAGCTCAATGAATGACTTCACTGAAACACAGTTGAGTCAAGAAGAAGCTCTCGATCTTGCCAATCATCTCAAGGAAAAACTGAGAGCAGGATTGCCGATTGATGCGGATCCAGATTCAATTGCAATCATGGTAGCTGGGCTAGGAGATCCTCGAGGGCTACTTCGCCGCCAAATTTCCGAGGGGTTGGGATCAGTTGGAAAAGCAGCTGTACCTGCTTTGTGCCAAGCGATGCGACGCAGTGATCAGGTCACAGTGAGAAGGGCAGCTGCTAAAACTCTCACCTTGATTGCTGATCGCAATAGCCTTCCTGATCTACTGACAACTTTTCTGACCGATACAGACTCGGTCGTTCAGGGTTCAACAATGGGGGCGATGGCTTCCATGGGGAAAGAATCGATCGGAGCAATTTTCAGCATTGTTGAAAATGTTGACAGCACGGAAATGCAAATTGGCTTAGCGAATTGGGCACTCACGATCATTGGCGACCGGGACCCAGAAACACTTAAATCTGCATTATCTTCAGACAACCCCAAAGTACGAAAAGCAGCAATATCAGCTCTTGCAAGTCAAATTCAATCTCTAAACTGCCAAGAGGATCGCGACTTACTGCAAAAGGCTCTGCGAGATTCATGTGCTGAAATTCGCTCCGAAGCAGTGATTCTGCTTGGAAGTCTTGAGGATGCAGAATGGGCGCTACCTTTACTTTCTCCCGCCCTTTCAGATCAGGATAGTTTAGTCAGGAAAAATACTGCCTTGTCCCTGATGAAGCTAGGCTGCAGTTCAAGCATTCCTAATCTTCAAACACAACTCAAGAGCGAGTCTGAGCCAGTAGTCCGCAAAATTCTGCAGCTTGCAATTGATCGTCTCCAAAAATTCTCAGAAAACTAATCATAAAAAAGGGGTGACTGATCACCCCCCCCGATATTGTTATTTGATGTGAACCAAACTCAGGAAAGAGCGTTGATCACATAATCCAGGTAGGACTTGAACTCGTTAAGAGCCTGAGGGCTCATGTCACGAGGTGCACATGCACGATCACGGGTATAGGTGAGTGCTTCGACGTAAGGGCCAGTCGGCAGACTCAGTGAACGATAAACCTCACGAGCACCGGCAATACCCCATTCGTCAAGAGGACCAGTACCACCGACAACGAGGCAGTAGTTGATCAGACGCAGATAGTGGCCAAGATCGCGGTAGCACTTGTCTACCTTGACCTGGCTGTCACCAGCCTCACCAGGCTGCTTGAGGTAGGCGTACTTGTTGAAGCAGGCATCACCGGCTTCACGTGTCACTGCGTCCAGGCCTGCAGCCAGCTTTTCAGCAGCTTCAAGACGGGCAGCTGCACGCTGGATGTTGCCCTGGACTGCTTCGAGATCGTTCTGGGAAGGGAAGCGACCTGCTGCATCTGCAGCAGTCACAACTGTGGTAACGACGGACTTCATTGTTGGATTCCTTTAAAAGCGAGGGTGTCTGAGAAGAAAGCGAGAAGCCGTTCAGGAAACGGCGCCGATCACGCGATCGAAGTAGGCACCAGCTTCAGCCACAAGCGCGGAGCAGTCACCTTGCGTGGTCTCCATTTTGCGGAAACGCTTGCCGCCAGAGGCAGGAGAGTTGGTTTCGCCGATCAGAGCTGTTGCTGCAGACTTCATGATGGCCACGGCACGGGCTGCTGACTGGGTAGGAACTCCCAGAGCGATGTAGGTCTCTTTCAGACCATTCAGGCAACGGTCATCCAGCACGGAAGCGTCGCCTGCAAGAAGTGCATAACTGATGTAGCGGAGCACGATCTCGCCATCGCGCAGGCAGGCAGCCATGCGGCGATTGGGATAGCAATTACCACCAGCCTGAATCAGGCCGGTGTTTTCGCAGATCATGCCGGTCACAGCATCAGAAACGATGCAGGAGGCGTTGGAAGTGATGGCGTTGACAGCGTCCAGGCGCTTATTGCCTTGGCTGACGTAGCTACGAAGGACAGCGAGGTCGCTACCACCTACAGGTGCGGTTTTGGCGTCAGCGCTGACGACCGAACGGGAGAATGCGTCGAGCATTTGGGGCCAGACAGTTTTGTGGGGGAGAGGCTTCTAATGCCGAGAGGCAACCAGTGAACAAGGCCTTTGAAGGTGTCTTGAACAGTGGCTGATAAACCCAAGGGGTTGGAAGCGCTTTAACAAGCTAAGCCGGGTCAACCAAGCAGTGGTTCGCGATTAGCTGATCACGCAAGAGTTCGTCACCTTGTGAGCTCAACAACACCCACAACTGGCGTCAAGAAGGCCAACCGCCTTCGCAACGGACAGAACAAAAGGCACCTTCAAGGGAAAATCTGTCTGCACAACCACTAAATCACCAAACGCAACGCAGGCAGCACTTCGGCATCAGTCGACGGGTAGGCTCACACTCGCTTCTCTGTTCCTTTGCTCAGCATGGCGGATCAACCTCCTCAGAAAGCACCAAGCATTGAAGAACTGCAGGAATCGATCGATGAACTTTCCACCTATCGAGAACGACTTTACAACGACGTTCTAGGTCTGGGTAAAAAACTTCGTTTATCCCAAAAGAAGATTGATGCCACGCTCAGCGAACACCCTGAGCTCACACGAATCGATGAGGTGCTGGATCAACTTAAGGCGCAAAAAAATGCGCAGAGCGGCCAATGATGAAACCAGAGGGGATAGCCCCGATGACCATGGCCAGCTTTTTTGAGGCCAGTCGCGGTACTTGGTTGAACCGTCGCGTGGTCCATCACCTGGATTGCCAAGACGACGAAGCTGCGGATTCAAATCTGATCATCGAACCTTTCGACACGAACGATCCCGTTGTTGAAAAAATTTGTTCAGCGCTGAACGTAAAGATCAGCGATACAAGTGGCGGAGCCAGATTTTGGTGGGAAAGCAACCTGATGGAAGACACTCGCAATAACGACTACGCCGCAGTAGTTGTTGATGCACCTAATCCTGAAGATCCCCGTCAAGGTTTTCTATTGAGAGATGTTGGATATGTTGAAAAAAAATCGGTCGTCAGCACCTATGCCTTTACTGATGATGGAGTGTTGACGATTAAAACCCGATACGACACAAATACGGGTATCGAACGTTGCTGGTTTGTGAATGACCAGATCAGAATGCGGGTGAGTTCGGTGCAGTTTCTTAACGGGGTCGCCATGACCACTTACTGCACAGAATTTCGCTGTCCCAGTGATGCTGATATTGCTGCACTTTCTTCAGCCACCCGAGCCAGAGCTGACAACAATCCTCCAAACCAGGAGAGCTGAAACGTGTTTGACCCATTTCTGAAGGAACTTCACCACGGCATCGAGCAAAGAGGTGGTAAGTCCATCGAGGTGCCTGCTGGGCTCGAGGAATGCCGATCCAAAAAAGGCACCAGCGTGATCCGCAGCTGGCTCTGGCAGGTCCCGAACTTCCGTCGCTGGCGTGTCACCAGGCTTGATGCCGGTGACAAGCTGCAGGTCCTCAATTCAGTTGCCTACCCCGATTACAGCCTCGACCATCCTCTGATGGGGGTCGACCTGCTCTGGTTTGGTGCACGGCAAAAGCTTGTTGCCGTTCTCGATTTCCAACCTTTGGTTCAGGATTCAAAGTATCTGGATCGATACTTCTCCGGACTCAAACAACTGAATCAGGAATTTCCTGATTTGAACGGCGAGGAGACAATGCGTTCGTTCGACCCAAACCAGTATTTCTCATCCTGGTTGTTATTTTGTCGTGGCGGTGCTGATCAAGCTGAGACCTCTTTGCCGCCGGCCTTCAGTGCATTCCTGAAGGCTTACTGGGAGCTTCACGACACTGCTCTCAACCACGACGCACTCATTCAGTCGGACGAAGTCAAACGTCTGCAGGACAACTACGACGTTTACAGCGCCGAACGGGACCCTGCTCACGGACTCTTCACCAGTCATTTCGGCAAAGAGTGGTCCGACCGATTCCTAAGCGAATTTCTATTTCCAGCATCCGCCAAGCAATGAGTTCAACCCGACGCAGCAGCCTCGACCCTGTTGTCATTGAAGGCTGGAGTTGGCAGCCGTTCCTCGAGGACGCTGTCAACTCTCTGCAGCCACTAGGCATCGAGCCTTATCCGGTGAGTGACGCGTTTCTATTCAAGCAAGATCAAACCGGATCGAAGGCGAAACCTGTCGCAGTGACCACGGCCACCTGGGCCTGCAAGAGCGAGAAATTCCGTCAAGTGAGGGCGGCTTGTGTCAGTGCCGGCACATCCGCATCGGTTCTGAACTTCGTGATCAATCCGCTGCCGCGCTACGACCTGCCCTTCTTCGGCGGAGACCTGGTCACTCTGCCGTCGGGCCATTTGCTCGCTCTCGACCTTCAACCGGCTGACAAGCAGGACAGCGAACACACCCAAGGCGTTTGGGATCGTCTGATGCCGATCTTTGATCGCTGGCGTTCTCAGTTACCGGACGGAGGTCCAATCCCTGACGAAGCCCAACCCTTCTTCTCGCCGGGGTTCCTCTGGACACGACTTCCTTTGGGAGAAGAAGGCGTTCAGCTCATCGAAACAGTGGTTCGCCCCGCATTCAATGAGTATCTCAGCCTCTATCTGGAACTCGCTGCTGCAGCTGCCCCTGTCTCTGATCAACGCAGGGAGCATCTCCTGGCGGGGCAACGGCGTTACACCGATTACAGAGCAGAGAAAGACCCTGCCCGAGGGATGCTGACTCGATTCCATGGCAGTGAATGGACCGAGGCGTACATCCATGACGTGCTGTTTGACCTCTGATTGCTGGCTTCCTGCTCTGACTGGGGCAAAGCCCTGCATTGACAGGGGATTAAGCATTATGAACAGCAATCGGGGGCGCTTCGACCGTTTAGCGAGAATTGTCATCGACCCCGACGGGACTTTTACGATGTCCCTCCGGTGTCTGTGACACCCATTTCGACGCTGCCAAGAGGAGTTCAAAATGTTCGACGCCTTCACCAAGGTTGTCGCCCAGGCCGACGCCCGGGGACAGTTCATCAACACCAGCGAGATTGATGCTCTCGCCGCCGTCGTCGCTGACAGCAACAAGCGTCTGGACGCCGTGAACCGCATTTCCAGCAACGCCTCCGCGATTGTCGCAAATGCTGCACGCGCGCTGTTTGCTCAACAGCCTGCCCTGATTGCACCCGGCGGCAACGCCTACACCTCCCGTCGCATGGCTGCATGCCTTCGCGACATGGAGATCATTCTTCGCTACGTCACCTACTCCGTGTTCACCGGCGACGCGTCTGTGATGGAAGATCGTTGCCTCAACGGCCTTCGTGAGACCTACCTGGCCCTCGGCACACCGGGCGCATCCGTGGCTGCCGGCGTCAACCTGATGAAGGAGGCTGCACTGGCCATGGTTCTCGAAGCTGGTACCTACTGCAGCTCCGGCGACTGCACAGACATCGCCAACGAAATAGGAACTTACTTCGATCGCGCTGCAGCTTCCGTCGCCTGATCAAGTCACCTGCACTATCCGAACTATCTCCTTTATTACCCAATCATGAAAACCCCCCTCACCGAGGCCGTCGCCGCAGCTGACTCCCAGGGACGCTTCCTGACCAACACCGAAATTCAAGGTGCTGCTGGTCGTTTCAGCCGCGCAAAGGCCAGCCTCGAAGCTGCAAAAGCTCTCACCTCCAAGGGCGATGCCCTGGTGAACGCTGCTGCCCAGGCCGTCTACACCAAGTTTCCTTTCACCACGCAGATGGAAGGCGCTAACTATGCCTCAACTTCGGAAGGCAAAGCGAAGTGTGCCAGGGACATCGGTTACTACCTGCGCATGGTCACCTATTGCCTCGTTGCTGGTGGCACAGGCCCTATGGACGACTACCTGATTGCTGGTCTGGCCGAGATCAACCGCACCTTTGAGTTGTCTCCAAGCTGGTATGTCGAAGCGCTGAAGCATATCAAAGCAAACCACGGCTTAAATGGAGATGCTGCTTCTGAAGCCAACAGCTACCTCGACTACGCTATCAATGCGCTGACTTGATCAATCAAGTTTGCTTTAACTAATCAAGTCCCCCTTCAGGGGACTTTTTTATGTCTGAAGAATGAACGACATGCATCCTTCTCTAAAAAGATTTCTCGATCAACTCTGCGGCGAGTTCAGCAATCAGCAACAAGCACTCGACAATCCACCATTTTTTGCTCATATCTTTATTCGCTATCGCCCAATCGAACATCTTCAACCAGGATCAATATTGATTGAACAAAGCTACGCCATAAACCCCAAAAGCCCTTACCGACTTAGGGTTATCAAGGCAGAGAAGCTCGAATCGGGAATTATCAAACTTTGGAATCATAAGTTCCGAGAGCCACAACACTTTGCGTCAGCAACATTTGACCGAACTCGGCGTCAGGAGATCAGCGAAAAAGACTTAATCTGCCTAGATCAATGCCACTACCAGGTCACAGCAAAAGAAGACGGATACCATGGCGAGCTAGAAGAGGGTTGCCGCTGCATCGTTCACAGAGATGGCAGAGACACACTGTTAGTCAGCTCCTTTCACCTGCAGGAAGAAGCATTGTCGACACTAGATCGCGGCTATGACATAGAAACGAGTGAGCGGCGATGGGGAGCCATTGCGGGGGAATACCGATTCAAAAAATCAGCGTGTTGGCGTGCAGATTGGCATTAAGTGATTCCTGCATGGCTGCACTTTTAGACGCCATTGCAGCATGCAAGCAAGCCCACCGAGGCCATGGGCTCCCTTTTAAACTGTCGTACCTGTTCCTTTCCTGAAACTATTCACACTTGATTGCCATCTATTCAGCCAAAACAGCTCTGGAAGGTCTCGACCATGAGGATCCAGGTGTGCGTTATCACGGGGCCTGGTGGCTTGGCAAACACAGAGCTTTCGAAGCAGTACCCAAGCTGGTTGAGTGCCTGAAGGATGAAAGGGAGGTCACATCTGCCGGCGGATACCCCCTGAGACGGCAAGCAGCACGATCCCTGGGGATGATCCGAGATGCAAGCTGCGTCCACGCACTTCTTGAAACGCTGGAAACCGATGATGTTCAACTACACGAAGCAACATTGAGAGCATTGATCGAAATCAAAAGCGATCAATGCTCCAACTCACTCATCAACTACCTCGACAAAGATATTCACAACAAGCCCATAGAAGCTCTAATTGAAGCACTGGCTTCACTCGGAATCTGGCAGGTTTCTGAAAAAATCAAGCCCTTCCTCCAGTCAGACTCCGAAAGAGTGGTGAGCTCAGCCGCATCTTTCTTCTTTTGCTGCACAGGCGACAAAAACTATCTTGACCAAATCGTTTTACTCCTCAATCACGACAATCGCTTTATCAGACAATCAGCCGCATTCGATCTTGCCCGCATCGGAACGCTCGCAGCAGCCAAACCGATCCTCGGAGCCAACATCCCCAATAACGTCAAGATGTATGCCATCAGGGCAATCCTGAGCGATTCATTGCTCAAGTCAACCAAGAGAGAAAACAACCAAGAGGCACAGAATGAAGAGGTGCATGATTCTCTGTTCAGAACGCTTGATGAATTAACAAGAGAAAATTTTGCGGGCAATTTGCTCATCAGCCAAGAAGTTCAAAAATCCACCAATCCCGAACAGCCACTCAGTTCAACAGCAGAATTACTCTCCAATGCCTTTAAGAGGCTCGGGTCGCCGTCGTTGATGGAACGGGAACAAGGCATCAAGCTGCTTGTTAACAGCTCAGAAAGCATCAAAGGAGATCTGCACAATCTGTACTTTTCAGAATCAGATCAAGACATAAAAATGGGCCTTATCAAAGCCATGGCAAAGTTAAAACATAGTTATTATGTTCCAGCATTCGTCGATGCTATTGGAGTCGAGATCGGCAATCACTGCCAGGGCAACATACGACGCGTGGCAGCCTGCGCACTTGGAGACATTGATTGGGTTCAGCAAGCTGATCATCAATTTCTTGACATCACAATGGATAAACTGCGCTGGACATTGGAAAACCCTGACGACTGGGGGTTGCGCTACAGCGCTTGCATAGCATTGGAAGGAATCGGCAACAGCAGCGCGAGAGCCCTTCTGCTTGAATCAAAAGCAAAAGAGGATGACCCGGTGATTTCGAAACGGATCGATATTGCCTTATCCGAAAGATCTATACCCAATGTTTTTTAAATCCTTCAAACCTTCCAAGCCACTAATTTGCGCCTCAATCAAGGGTCATAAAAAGGCCTAAAACTACTCCTTAAAAACTGTGAAAATACTTTTTGTCTGTCTCGGCAACATCTGCCGATCGCCCGCTGCGGAGGGGGTGTTCCTGCATCTTCTGAACGAACGAGGATTAAACGACCGATTCGTGGTGGACTCCGCCGGCACCGGCAGCTGGCATGTGGGGAATCCTGCGGACCGTCGGATGCAGGCTGCGGCCAAGCGGCGTGGCATTCATCTACCAAGCCGGGCACGTCAGATCGAACTCAATGACCTGGAAGAGTTCGATCTAGTGCTGACCATGGACGACGACAACTTCGGGGCTGTCAGCGGCCTAGCCCGTGAAGCAGGGACCAAGGCCACCGCCCAGATCCGGCCGATGCTCAGCTTCGGCGACCGCTATAGCGACAGCGAAGTTCCTGACCCTTATTACGGAGGAGACGCCGGCTTCGATCATGTGCTGGATCTACTGGAAGATGCCTGCGCGGCGATGCTCGATGAATTGAGCGAACACGATCAAGAAGCAACCATCCATCCCTGAGCAGCGATCAGCGCTCTGGAGTAGGCCAAACCTCTTCAGCCACCCGTCCGCGGAACAGATCCTCGAGTGCGTCAATCACGGCCTCGATCCCCATCCCGTCGGTGATCAGCTCCATGGCATCCTGCGCCTGCACCAGAGGGGCAATGGCCCTAGTGCTATCGAGCCGGTCTCGCTCAACAATCTGTGCTTCGAGTTCACTGAGCGCAGGCACGGAATGACCGCGTTTCTGTAGATCCTTGGCGCGGCGACGAGCCCGTTCCTCAGCAGTCGCAGTCAGAAAGACCTTGAGCTCCGCGTCCGGGAACACAGCTGTTCCGATATCGCGTCCTTCTGCCACCAATCCACCCTTCTCGCCGAGTCGCTGCTGCTGCCGTGTCAACAGAGCTCGCACGCAGGCATGTGCAGCCACCAACGACACCGCAGCGGTGACCTTGGGATCACGGATCGCCTCCGTGACGTCCCTGCCGTTCACACAAACGGTCTGTACTCCGCTTCGCAACGGTGAGAGATCGACCTCCAAACCTTCCAGAAGCCGCTCGACGGCTTCGGCACTGGCAGGGTCGGCCCCATGCTCTTGGACCCACAAGGTCACGGCCCGATACATGGCGCCGGTGTCGAGATAAAGCAAACCCATCCGCTCAGCGAAGGCCCGGGTGACCGTGCTCTTGCCAGCACCTGCGGGGCCGTCGATGGCAACGATGGGAGAACGGGTCATGACGAAAATGTGATCGATCAAGCGTGTGGAACCGGAGCAGACCGCCGCAGCCAGAAGGCGCAGAGACTGCAATTCTTCTGCAGGCTGCAGCGTGGATGGATCCACGACCTCTACATACTCCACCTCAAGCCCAGCATTTTCGAGCTGCCGTCTGAGTTGGATCAGAACATCATTTTGGCTCGCCAGCCTGTTCTGAAGCTGCGTCGCCGCATCACGGAGGGCGGCTCCAATCGACACCGCACTCAATCGTTCCGATGGAACCAGATAAAGATTGCGCGAACTGGCAGCTAAACCATCAGGTTCACGCACGGTTGCACATCCCCTGACCCGAACCGAAAACCCCAAATCGGTCACCATCCTGCGCACGATCGTGAGTTGCTGCCAATCCTTCTCACCCAACCAGAGCTGCCTTGGCTGGACGAGTGCCAGCAAGCGGCTGACCACAGTGGCTACTCCATCGAAATGGCCTGGTCTCCAGGGACCGCATAAACCCGACTGCAAGGCTGACGGCGCTTGAAGCCTCCAACCCGACAGGGCTCCTTCGGGATAAATCTGGCGCTCATCCGGACACCAGATCGCTGTTGCACCAGCCTGCTGTACCAACAGACAGTCTGCTTCAAAGGATCGGGGGTAACGATCAAAATCCTCTCCCTCTCCGAATTGCAGAGGATTGATATACACACTCACCAAAACTGATCCCTGCTCAGGGCAACCAGCAACCGCGCGCCGAATCAGCTGAGCATGACCTTGATGCAGCCCCCCCATGGTGGGCACGAAATCAATCGGCCCAGGCCGTGATGCACGCCAGACACTGAGTTCGAAGCGAGTTCGGAGAACGCGAAGACTCAGCGAAGCACCTCAAGACGAACCTGGGCAATGCCACTACTCGTCAATCCCAGTTCACTTGCAGCACCATGAGCCAGATCAATCACCCTGTCCCCAGCGAATGGACCACGATCATTGATGCGAACCACTGCTTTTCGACCATTCCAAAGGTTCGTCACACGCACACGTGTCCCGAAGGGCAATGTGCGGTGAGCAGCAGTCATCGTTCCTGGTCGGAACACCTCTCCGCTCGCTGTGCGATTGCCGTAAAAACCAGGGCCATACCAACTGGCTTCGCCGGAATGTGTGGAGATCACAAGCGGAACAACAGGCTTGGGTGGCTCCGGGGGAGCTGGTATCGCCACTGGCTCAGGCTCGGCGATGGCTGTTAAGGGGGCAGCTTTCACAGGATCAATCGGAGCTTCGATCGATGGCTCAGCAAGCTCGACAGCGGAAACCGGCTCCGAAGGCAGCACTAAGTCCAGCGGGTCAGTGATCTCAAAGCCATCGAGGTCTCTGGCCAGCACTGGATAGAGAGCCAGACTTGCCAGGGAAACGCCGGCGAATGCAGCAATGGCAGGAAGAAAGCGAGCCATAACGGTGGGTCAAACGGCGGTCCTGGAAAGACCTTTGTTTTGGCCGTCAGAGACCAATGAGAACCGCGACCAAAACGCGCGAAAGTGCAACGACCGTAAAAATGTCTGGAGGCTCCTGCTAGCCAGAAAGGGTTCATGCGGACCAGGGGCAAGATGCTCATGAGCTACCCGGAGGAGGTGCGGTAACTGGGCTGCAAGCAGAGAGCTCCGACGCCCGACTGATTAGCCCAGGCAATCCAATCCACAAGCCCCGCTGATCACCAAAGGACCGGCGACTGCAGCGGCACAAGCGCAGAACACAACACTCCGCTCATGAAGGGAGAGGATCAGAGCAGAACGAAAGCTGCTGATGGACTACCGAGCCGCCGGTGTGGACGTGGAAGCTGGACGAGCTTTCGTGCAGCGGATCAAAACCGGCGTCGAAGCGACTCACCGTCCAGAGGTTGTCGGTGGACTGGGCGGCTTTGGAGGCATGATCCGGCTACCTCATGGGCTGAAACGTCCACTGCTGGTGTCGGGGACCGACGGCGTTGGCACCAAGCTTGAACTCGCCCAGGAGCATCACGGGCATCACAACGTGGGGATCGACCTGGTCGCCATGTGCGTCAACGACGTCATCACCAGCGGCGCTGAACCCCTCTTTTTTCTCGATTACATGGCAACAGGAGCTTTGAGTCCTGATGCCATGGCCACGGTGGTCGAAGGCATCGCCGTTGGATGCCGCCAAAGCGGCTGCGCACTGCTCGGCGGCGAAACGGCCGAGATGCCAGGTTTTTATCCTCCCGGCCGCTACGACCTCGCAGGGTTTTGCGTCGCTGTAGTTGATGAGGATGCAGTAATTGACGGCAACCAAGTTCGAGCTGGCGATCGCATCCTTGGGATCAGCAGCAGCGGAGTTCACAGCAATGGCTTCAGCCTGGTTCGCAAAATCCTGGAGGCCAACAACGTGTCAGCCGAAACTCGTTTCGGCTCCGATGATCAGCCACTGATTCAGGCACTACTGAAGCCGACCCACCTTTACGCAGCTCTGGTGAAACGGTTGATCGAATCAGGCACTCCGCTTCACGCCATGGCCCACATCACAGGCGGAGGCATTCCCGAGAACCTTCCTCGCTGCCTGCCAGACGGCTTGATGGCCAAGGTCGAGCCCGAGCGCTGGCCGCGCTCAGAATTGTTCAGCTGGCTTCAATCCCACGGCGAGATCAAGGAACGCGATCTCTGGCACACCTTCAATCTTGGAATTGGCTACTGCCTCGTGCTTCCCGACACATCCCTGGAGGCTGCACACAAGCACTGTGAGCAGCTGGGCTTCAGGGCATGGGACATCGGCGAGATCGTGACCTCAGCAACAAAGGGGAACTCTCCAGTGCTTGGCCTACCTGCCTGAAACAGACCTGCATCCAACAATCTCCAACAGCTGGACGAGAAAGCGCACTGATGGCTTTCAGCCCCGTTAGTCTCCCAGCTGACAGATCGATCTTGAATCGATCAATGCGTCGTGACATACGTCCTAGTAAGCCATGCCATTTGATAGACCTCAGCGCACAACCCGACGACGTTCGTCGGCGGGTCCAACCCCTCCCAGGCGCCCAATCAGTTCTGGATACGACAAAAGCGGGGCTCACCGTCAGGGCGGACCAAGACCAACCTTTTTGGCGCTGAAAGACCACGGCAAGGTCTTTGTTGCTGACATGCCCTTTCTCTCAGACGGGCAACTGGCCAACATCAGCAAAGAAGCTGCGGAAGTTCTCGTCAGCCTTGAGCGGCGCATCAGCGAGTTGGAGCAGGTTCAGGGTGACCGTGACACGTTGATCAAGGCCTGTACGAAGCGCGATGTCACTCATCGCTTCCTGAGAGCAATCGAAGAAGAGCAACAGCAGCGCCGGGACAATCCCGCTGTTCGGCGCGCTGCAGGAGAATCTCTCCCTCGAACATTCCTGGAGATCGCGCGACACCGCCTTCCTGGAGCGACGTTCGATTCCCTGCTTCAGGAGGCACTCTCGGCCTGCGAGCAGTCGGCGGAAGAACCCTCTCCCAGCATCAAGCCACCACTCAAGGTGGTTTCTCTACAACCCCAGGCATCATCCCTGCCGGTGGTTGTGAGTCCAGATCCGGAACCCAGTGATCAGGCGCTTTGAAACGGGTTGTCCGGCATGCGAACCGGACAATCAAGACTCAGCTGATCGAGCCGAACGCGCTCCTGCTCAGTGAGGTTCCATCTGAGTGCCTGTTTGGCATCCTCAACCTGAGAGGGTCTGCGAAATCCGGGAATCGGGCAGGTTCCGTGAGCCCGACACCAGTTCAGTGCCACCTGCACCTGATTCACCCCCCTTGCCTGTGCCATGTCAGCCATCACCTGACGCAGAGGCAGAGACCCCGGCAACAGCCGCCTAAACAGACCCGAACGCAACAGCGTTGCATCACTGGGTGTCCAGCCAGGTCGGCGCGCCAGAACCCCAAGCGCCAAAGGGCTGTAGGCCAGTACCTCCACACCGATGTTGCGGCACACGTCCAAAATGCCGCCAGGCCTGATCGTTTCTGGCGCCAGCAGTGACAGCTGCACCTGCACACTGACCAGCCGAACACCACGGCGCGCCAGATGACTATGGAGCAGCTTTAGGCGCTGGGGCCCAACATTGGAAACACCAAGCTCACGCACTTCACCCTGCTCCACTAGATCAGCGAGTCCATCCAGCAGCGGTCGCTCCTGCCATGGGGCGTATCGGGCCGTGCTCCAGTGCAGCTGAACCCGATCGAGCTGACCCCGTAGCCGTTGCCTACTGGCCTGGAAGGCTTTGAGCAGGCCGCGACGACCTAGGCGCCAGGGGAAAGGAGCCAGCTTGGTGGCCACAACAAGGTTGGCGCGGGAAAGGGGGTCAAGTCCTTGAAGACACTGGCCCAAAAGCTCTTCACTCCGACCATTCAGTCGACCTGTGCCGTAGGAGTCAGCCGTATCAACAAGCTGCAGACCGGCAGCAACGGCTGAGCTGAATGTTGCCCTCAGCTCTGAATCGTCTCTCTCGGGGCGGTAGCCCCAGAGCAGCTGGTTGCCCCAGGCCCAGGTGCCGAATCCAATTCCTGTCACAACGCCGTGGATCGCTGCACGCCATGATCGCTTCAGTACGGTCGATGCGATGTCACTCTCCGCTCACGAAACAGCTCACAATCGGCGTAACGAGCGGTCCGCAAAGGATTCCAGCGCCGCTGAACAAGAGCGCGTGCTCTGCTCTCACTGTGGTCGCACCGCCAGCAATGGCATCAGCTGCATCGGGATGTGTGTTGCCGACAGCGACTACTGAAGTGATGCGCGTCCTGCCCATCCACCAACACGCGGCTCTTGGATGCATTTTGGTGTTTGGTCTGATCTGCCCCCTCGCTGCTCAGAGCCAACTCGAATCTTTTGCAGGTCGTTATCAGACTAAAAGCAGCAACTGCCGCTTCCTCCCAAAGAATGGACAAAAGCGAGGTTGCCATTTCATTCAGATCGATGGCAGGACACCGGCCATCATCAGCATCCGCTTTGTTGGATCTGGCGATCAGCCAGGGTCCAGCCAAAGGATCAAATTCGTGGTGTCGGAGTTATCAACATCGCCCGTTTTGAAGTGCAGCCGTGGAAATTGCCAACTGAAAAAGGCCAACTGGCAAGGCAGGATCAACAGTGTGTCCGTCTCAAGCTATGACGCCGATGGGATTGCTGAAAGCTTGCCAAAAGCCTGGGCTGTGAGCCAGGGAAACTGCAGCGTCCGTGAAAGGCGCATTCTCTGTCGTGCCGACATACCGGCAGGAGGGAAGGTCAGTGCTGACGCACAACTCTGATCATCCAGACCGTGTGATGAGAACGAAGGCGGCACCCAGATTCGAACTGGGGATAAAGGATTTGCAATCCTCTGCCTTACCACTTGGCCATGCCGCCGCTCGGAGCAAATCCGCTCCACTGGCGGATCGTATCAGCGAGACCGCCCCTGCTCTGCTGGTAGTCAGCAACGGACACGGCGAGGATCTGATCGCACTGCAAATCATCGAAGCGCTGCACCGACTGCAACCTGCCTGGACCGTGAAGGTGCTTCCTCTCGTCGGCCAGGGCAGCTGCTTTCAGGCCGCAATTGAAAAAGGCTGGATACAGAAGATCGGCCCAGGAGCACGACTTCCCAGCGGAGGATTCAGCAATCAGAGCCTGGGTGCTCTCCTCTCGGATCTCATGGCCGGTCTGCCGCTCCTCACCTGGAAGCAATGGATCTGCCTGCAGAAGGAGCGCAAGTCCACTGCTGCAGTCCTGGCCGTGGGAGACCTGCTGCCGCTACTGATGGCCTGGAGCACCCGTCGGCCGTTTGGGTTCATCGGCACGCCCAAGAGCGACTACACCTGGAGCAGCGGGCCAGGACAAGCCCTGAGTGATCGCTATCACGCACTGAAAGGCAGCGAGTGGGATCCCTGGGAATGGCATGTGATGAAACGGCGTGGCTGCCGCCTGGTTGCCATGCGCGACCGTCTCACGGCAAGGGGACTTCGCCGCCACGGCGTCAACGCCACCAGCCCCGGCAACCCAATGATGGATGGCCTTGCTCCATCAGATCCCCCCGCCAGTTTGGAGCGATGCCGACGCATCCTGCTGCTGTGCGGCAGCCGAATGCCGGAGGCCTTGCACAACTTTCGCCGCCTGATCAGCGGACTGATTCAGATGCCCAGCCCAGTCCCTATTGCCGTTCTGGCAGCCCTTGGCTCAACGCCCCCTCCGCACGAGCTAACGGAAGTGCTGCGAAGCCTGGGATTCCGCAACTGCCCTCCTCCAAGCAGCGCCCTCGGAGCAACGGAATGCTGGGTGCATGGCCCGGTGCTGCTACTGATTGGTTCAGGACAATTCCAGCAGTGGGTGGCTTGGGCAGAAGCGGGTGTAGCCACTGCTGGCACAGCCACAGAACAAATGGTGGGCCTAGGAATCCCAGCCCTGTCCTTGCCAGGTCGTGGTCCACAGTTCACTCGTGGGTTTGCCGATAGGCAGAGCCGACTACTGGGTGGGGCGGTCCGCACCTGTCGATCGGAACAAGAGCTTGGCCGCCGTCTTGCCCAGCTTCTTAACGATCCTCTGCTGCGACAGGAAATGGGACGCATGGGGCGCCAGAGGATGGGCCCGGCCGGCGGCAGCGAAGCCATTGCCCGGGAGGTGATCGGCCAGCTCGCACCCGAGCGCTGATACTGGGTTTCACTTCAGAACGAAGGATCACCTTCCCACCGCCATGGCCGCCATTCAGGACCGGAACTATCTGAGGCTTTGCGCGGAACTGGCGAGTCTGCTTAGCATCAGCCAAGCCTCTGCCCGCAGGCGAGTCGACCAGCAAGCAGCAAAGGACGGTGCACGGGACCTGGAAAGCCGAAAAGCCGTAGCGACAAGCCTGCTTGACGCAGCGAAAGCCGAACAAGGCCAAGGCTCAGCGGGCAGCAACCTTGACACGCTGTTGGAGGCTGAGCCCATGGATCAACACTTCATGCTCGAAGACTGAGTCGCCAGCTGCTGATCTCATCAAGCGGCGAGCTCAGTGCTCGAAGGTGTTGACGAAGCGGAAACGATCCAGATCAGACATCACTGGAACGCATGCGAAGCAACGCTGCGCTAGCTCCCAGCGCCCCTCTCGCCGCAACATCACCTCCAACTGGCGGCGTGCGGGAAGCAGATAACGGGCGTCGTTGGCGGCGTAGGCCAGCTGGGCGTCGCTCAACTCATCAACCCTGCCCCAATCACTGCTCTGGGCCTGTTTATCCAGCTCAACTCCGACTAGTTCCATGACCAGATCCTTGAGACCATGCCGGGGGGTATAGGTACGTGCCAGGCGACTCCCCACCTTGGTACAGAACACAGGATTGACTCGGATCGAAAGACCCGTGGCAAGCGCCGCCACATCAAACCGGGCGAAATGGAACACCTTCTCAATCGCTTGAGCCTCCATCAGTGACTTCAGCCGCGGGGCCTCCGTCTGGCCGAGACCAACGCGAATGCAGGCAACCTGATCCCTGTCGTCGCAGATCTGCACCAGACAAAGTCGGTCACGTCCATGAATCAGCCCCATGGCTTCGGTGTCGACCGCGAGGGCCTTCGCCTGCACGAAGCGGTCATACCAATCCTGATCCATGTCTCCGTCAAAGACTGCGAATGCGCAAGGCTCATTGGGGATCTCAGCCATGGAAGGGAAGCAAGGGACTACAGCCAAGCCCCACTCTGACCTCAGCAAGCGATGAAGCGAGTTTTAACTGAGCGCTTGAAAATCAGAACGAGACCGAGTTAGACAAAATCGAGACAGCTTGTTTTCATGCTCACCCAACGCAAACCAACGCGCTCCTGTCTGGCAGACATCGAACACTATTTCCGACAGCCCCCGCCGCTCTTCCTGGATCTCGAGCTGGCAGTCTGCTGGGTTCTGGACTGCCTGCTGCAAAACGACAGCTACCCCTCAGGACTGCTTCAGCGCCTGCAGAGTGATCACCCCAAGCTGCGGCTCTCTGAAACGGTGCTGCATCAGGCAGTCGATTTTCTCGAGCAGCAAGAGATGCTCGATTCCTATACAAAGCGCTGTCCCAGCAGAGGTCGTCCTCGCCGCATGCTGCACCTGCACCAAGACGCCAGAGGACAGGCTCAACGCCTGATGGAACCCTGGAGCCGCTGGCTTCATGAACACGATCCACTGACCACCTAGCCATTGACCACTTAGAACAGACTCACTGTTCGGGCAGTAGCTAGAGGATGCCATCCCCCCAGACGTCCACTCTGCTGCTCACTGCGCTGCTAGGGATCGGCCTGGTCTTTTTTCTGCGTGCTGCCAGCAAGGATCGAACCACTGTTGTTGAGGTTCGATCACCGCGGCCTCCGCTAGAAGTACTGAACGGCCTCGACGCCTGGTTAAAGCAACGGGGCTGGAGCCAGCAGGGGGGGGACGTTGATCGCTGCCTGTTGGAGTACAGGGGAGAGGTGGCCAGCAGTGCCCCTCTGGCGATCCTGCTTTCACTGCTGGGAACAGTCGGTGCTGGCAGCCTTGGACTCGTCGTCCGACAGATGAACCCATCATTCAACTGGTGGCCTCTACTGATGGCCGCTCTCGGCCCCTTGGCTGGTTGGATCTACACCCAACGCGCAAGACGCGTGGAGGAGATTCAAATCCGTTTGATCGAACCCGACGTAGGCGAGGGAAGCACACTTCGACTGCGTGCCCATCGCGATGAGCTCATCGCCCTGGAGCTCGCCCTTGCCGATCCGCTGGAACTGGCTAGCGATGGGGCGCTGCTGACATCGCCGATCTGACGTGATTCCGCTACGGCTGGTCCTGACTCCAGCATTGGTGGTTGCAGGACTGATCTTGTCGATGGTGATCGCAACCGCCGCCAAAGCACCACATCCGCAGGAGGAAGACCCTCTCACCGGAGTCAGGGTTGCGTTGCCAGCCAGCTGGACCGGCACAACAACACCCTCAGAGGCCATGGAGATTCTGGTTCTTGCAGGGCATGCCGACTCCCAGGGAATCGAAGGAGCCGGGACCGCGGGAGCCGCCGTTGACCGTGGAGGAGCCCGCCCCATGGATCCGCGCATGCGCGATGAACTGTTCTGGAATCGGCGCGTTCGTGATGCAGTCGTGAAAACAGGGCAGGCCCGCGGACTCAAGATCCTTTCCTATGAACCGGATCAACTCACCATTCCGAATGAAGAAGATCCACGCACCAACTGGTCGGTGGGGCGACGCCATCACGATGCAGGTGGCTACGCCCTGGAGATCCATTTCGATGCCTACGGCAACCACGGCGTCGGCTCAGGCCTGATCCCCAACGTGCGCAGTCCAGCGACGAGGATTGACGAGAGCTTGGCCCTCAATTTCGGGCGCTATCCCATTAGCTTCCGCGGCGGCCTTGGAGCCCCCAGACGAGGCATCAGCATTCTCGAGATCGGCAAACTAGAGGGACAGCTGGAGCGGAAGCTGCGGGATCCGCAAAGCCGCAATGCGGTCGTCGCAGCACTGGCCCTTCGGATCGTTGATGCCATCGAAATGGGCATCGGGAGAACCTCAGCAAACCAATGGCTCAGTTCACCGCCTGATGCGGACGACAACGCTCCTCAAGAGACGGATCGTCGAACCAATGCTGAGGACGGGTGAACAAATCCGTGAGAAGAGCTTCGCGAGACCCCTCCTCCGCCTGATAGCCATATTCCCAGCGGGCCAAAGGTGGCAGAGACATCAGGATCGATTCGGTGCGGCCATTGGTCTGCAATCCGAAGATCGTTCCGCGATCCCAGACAAGGTTGAATTCCACATATCTGCCACGTCGGTACAGCTGAAACTGACGCTCACGGTCTCCGTAGGAGAGACCATTGCGCTTGTCGACAATCGGCGTATAGGCGGGAAGGAAGGCTGTTCCGTTGGCCTTCGCCAAATCATGCAGCTGTTCCCAGGAGAGATTGACTGAACCGATCTCAGCCGCTTTGCGAGCAGCTGGGCCCTCTGGGTCCTGGCCACGGTAAAGACGACCAGAACCATCCTGGTAGTCGTAAAAAATGCCGCCGATCCCCCTCGTCTCTTGGCGATGCTTCAAGAAGAAGTACTCATCACACCAGGGCTTGAACACCTGGTAAAGACGCTCATCGACTGAATCGCAGGCCTGTTGATGGCTGCGATGAAAATGTCGGGCATCCTCAAGAAAGGGGTAGTAAGGCGTGAGATCAGCACCACCTCCGAACCACCAGACCGGTCCAGCCTCGAAGTAGCGGTAGTTGAGATGCACCGTAGGAACAAATGGATTTCTGGGATGCAGAACCATGGAAGTACCGGTGGCAAACCACGGATGCCCTTTGGCCTCGGGCCGCTGTTTGAGGATTGAAGGTGGCAATTCCTTGCCGTGCACCTCGGAGAAGTTCACTCCCCCTTGCTCGAAGATGCGGCCTTCACGCATCACACGGGAACGGCCACCTCCTCCTTCAGGCCGATCCCAGCTCTCCTCCTGGAACCTTCCCACACCATCGATCTTCTCCAGGCCTGAGCAGATCTCATCCTGAAGACCCATCACCAGCGCACGGGCACGCTCCCGAGAGTCGGCAGGAGGACGATCTCCGGAGATAGCCGCAGGCGACGAGGGCACTGCCCCGAGCATCCGGCCCTTGAGACGCTTGAGCAGGGAACGGACCATGGTCGACAGTGTCGGTGAACTCTCGACCATTTCAGCCCAGCACCGTCTCCGACAAGTTCGTGTGAAGGACTGTCATGGAAAAGCGCCCCTAGGATCCAGCCAACGAATGGGACGCATGACCACTGCGGAACAGGCCACTCAGGCGCTCAGCGACCTCCGCGATGCGGGCAGTGACCGTTCTCTGTTGGACCTCGGTTGGCTCGACCAGGTGCGGGTGGCCCCTCCACGGGCAGTGATCCGGCTGAACCTGCCTGGATTCGCCCAGAACCAGCGTGATCAGATTGTTAATGGTGCAAGGCAACGACTCCTGCAACTGGAGGGCATCGATGATGTCCAGATTGAACTAGGTCAACCACCCTCCCAAGGAGGAATCGGACAGGCAGGCCACGGCCAGGTCGCCGAACGACAGTCGATTCCTGGCGTCCGCCACGTGATCGCTGTCAGCAGCGGCAAGGGTGGCGTCGGCAAAAGCACGGTGGCGGTGAATCTGGCCTGTTCGTTGGCCGTGCGCGGTTTGAAGGTAGGTCTTCTGGATGCCGATATCTATGGCCCCAACGCCCCAACCATGCTCGGTGTGGCTGACCGCACACCCGAGGTGAGCGGCAGCGGAGACAACCAGTGCATGCAGCCGATCGAGACCTGCGGCGTTGCGATGGTGTCCATGGGTCTGCTGATTGAAGAGAACCAGCCCGTGATCTGGCGCGGGCCGATGCTCAACGGGATCATTCGCCAGTTTCTCTATCAAGTGCAGTGGGGAGAGCGTGATGTCTTGGTGGTTGACCTACCTCCGGGCACCGGTGATGCGCAATTGTCGTTAGCCCAGGCCGTTCCCATGACTGGCGTTGTGATCGTGACCACCCCCCAGCAGGTGGCCCTTCAAGATGCGCGACGCGGACTAGCCATGTTCCGCCAGATGAACATCCCAGTGCTTGGTGTGGTCGAAAACATGAGCGCGTTCATTCCTCCCGACCAGCCCGATCGGCGATATGCCTTGTTCGGCTCAGGCGGTGGCCAGACTCTCGCCAATGCCTTCGACGTCCCACTTTTGGCCCAAGTCCCCATGGAGATGCCTGTCCAGGAAGGCGGTGATCAGGGCAGACCGATCACGCTGTCCAAGCCCGACTCGGTCAGCGCCAAAACATTTCTGGCGCTTGCTGATCGTCTCTCACCGATGGTGACCAGCGAAGCCTGATCATGGTTTCCGGAGTCGGCCTCAGCGGACAACCCCTATTCAGAAGGCATGGCAAACGGCGGGGTCGTGGTCGCGAGCGGGACTGGATTCTCTGGGGTATTCCCCTGGCCATGGTCGCCGTAGCTGGAATTCTGATTGCCAGCACACAGCGTCAGGCGGATTACGCCGATTGGTATCACCACTGGATTACTGCCGGTGTTGGTGTGGGAATCGCATTGCTGCTGGCACGGCTGTCATTACTGCGACTCCGGCCCCTGCTGATCCCTATCTACGGACTCACAGTGGTCAGCCTTATCGCCGTTCGAATGATTGGCACGACAGCGCTGGGTGCCCAACGCTGGATCAGCATTGGAGGCGTGCATGTCCAACCCTCCGAATTCGCGAAGTTGGCGGCCATCCTGTTGCTGGCAGCCGTGTTGGATCGACACCCTGTTGAACGTCCGGTGGATCTTCTCAGGCCACTGGGCGTGATTTCACTCCCCTGGCTGCTGGTGTTCATCCAGCCCGACCTGGGCACATCGCTGGTATTCGGGGCGCTGCTATTAACAATGCTCTATTGGTCGGGGATGCCTTTCGAGTGGCTGGTTCTACTGCTCTCCCCCTTGATCACGGCTCTACTCGCTGGCCTGTTCCCCTGGGGACTCACCGCCTGGATCCCACTCACCCTGGGCATCGCCTACCGATCCCTTCCCTGGAAAAAAGTGGCTCTGGCATTGGTCTTGGCGGTGCAGAGCGCCGCTGCACTGGTCACTCCCTGGCTGTGGGAAAACGGCCTGCAGGATTATCAGCGCGATCGACTCGTGCTGTTTCTCGACCCCACCAAGGACCCCTTGGGTGGTGGCTATCACCTCCTGCAGAGCACTGTGGGGATTGGTTCCGGTGGACTGTTCGGTACTGGCCTGCTGCAGGGACAACTCACCAAGCTGCGCTTCATCCCTGAGCAGCACACGGATTTCATCTTCAGCGCGCTGGGGGAAGAGTTGGGATTCGTAGGCACAATTCTGGTTGTGGTCGGCTTTGCACTACTGATGGGGCGCATGCTTCAGGTGGCCGGGAAAGCTCGCACTGACTTCGAATCGCTTGTAGTGATCGGCGTCGCCACGATGTTGATGTTCCAGGTTGTGGTGAACATCTTCATGACCATCGGCCTTGGGCCTGTGACTGGAATTCCACTGCCCTTCATGAGCTACGGACGCAGCGCCATGGTTGTGAATTTCATTGCCCTGGGCCTCTGCCTATCCGTGGCCAGGCGATCGAGACGAGCTCTGATCCGTTGAAGGACTCCACACCACTGCTGCAGTCAATTCAGGCCTGCATGGCGACGGGAGTTCCCCCCGGCCAGGCCAGCGATGCCAATGCCAGGCGACTGTGGTGGGGGGGATTGGAAGTGCTGCAAGATCTGCTGGACATCCAAGACAACTCCGCCGCAGGCATTTGGCTAGCTGCCCCCCTTCCGGCTCTCTATGCCCCTGATCTGCTCCAGCGCTTTCAGGGCTGGGTCTGGGCACCTGAGGCTCTTGATGTGCTGAGTGCCGCAGAGCGGTCAACCCTCCTGCCGCCGGATCGCGCGAATGCGAGAAAAACCCCTTCCCAGGCGAGCACTTCCAACGAGCACTTCCAACGCTTACCCCTGAGAGAGTCCGACAGTCACGATCCACTGCTAATCGTGATCACGAGCCAGCTCCAGGTAGCCCTGGCCCTGCATGGCGAAGAGGGACGGCGGCAGCTGCTGATGCGCAGCGAACCCGACATTCTTGGCCAGGCTCTGACACTGGTTGAACAGCGTCTGCGCCTGGATGCGCCTGAGCAGGCGGATGAACTGCAACAGGCGGTTCGACAACTCGGCCCTTTGCAGAGCAGCAGCGATCTGGCCACACGCTTCTGGCCCAGCCTGGCGGAACGGCTGGCAGGAATGGCGCCCACGGTCATGTTGCAGACAGCGAAGGGACCCAAATCTCCACCAGCTCCTCCACAGTCTGACCATGATCACGGGGATGAGGATGGGGAACTGTCGCTTCTGGAGGCCATCACGCATGAAGTGCGCACACCCTTGGCCACCATCCGCACCTTGATCCGCTCCCTGCTGCGTCGGCGTGACCTTCCTGAGCAGGTGCTTGGTCGTCTGCAGCAGATCGATACCGAATGCAGCGAACAGATCGATCGGTTCGGGCTAATTTTCCAGGCGGCCGAACTGCAGCGGCAGCCTCATAGCTCATCCGCGTTGGCTCGAACCGACCTAGGAGCGATGCTGAATCTTCTGGCACCGGGATGGGAACAACAACTGCAACGGCGTGGATTGCATCTCGAGCTGAACCTGGAGAGTGGACTTCCCCCTGTCCTGAGCGATCCAGGTCGACTGGAGCCGATGCTTGGCGGACTGATTGACCGCTGCAGCCGCAGCCTTCCGGCAGGAAGCAGCCTTGAGTTGACCCTTCAGCCTGCCGGTGCCCGCCTGAAACTGCAGATTCTCACCAGAACACCTGATCAGCTCTCCACCACAGCAGCAGGCGCCGACGACTTGACCCAGGAACGCCTTGGGCCCGTACTCAGCTGGAACACCAGCACCGGTGGACTGCAGCTGAGCCAGACGGCAACCCGTCGATTGCTTGAACGGCTTGGCGGGCGCCTCACCCAGCGCCGGGACCGTGGGCTAACAGTGTTCTTCCCGATCGCCGATCATTGTTGACGGGTGTGAAGGTCCAGATCGGATCACCAAATCAAAGCCGAATCATTTGCTACTTTCCATGCAGATCGGCATGGGGATTTCCTCAGGACAGCCATGACATCAACTCCTTTAACAGGACAGCTTCCCCAGTACATCGGAAGCACAGGTGGTCTGCTCAATTCCGCCTTAACAGAAGAGAAATACGCAATCACCTGGAGCAGCAAAACAGATCAGGTCTTCGAGCTGCCAACCGGCGGTGCTGCTGTGATGAACACCGGCGAAAACATCATGTATTTCGCACGCAAGGAACAATGCCTGGCACTGGGTACCCAGTTGCGTACCAAATTCAAGCCCCGGATCGAGGACTACAAGATCTACCGGATCTACCCCGGTGGCGACACTGAGTTCCTCCATCCCAAGGACGGTGTCTTCCCCGAGAAAGTCAATGAGGGGCGCGCCATGGTGGGTCACAACCCACGCCGCATCGGCCAAAACACCAATCCTGCCAAGATTAAATTCAGTGGTCGCGACACGTTCGACACCTGATTACCTCTGCCCTTAGATGCATCGCGTTGTTCTGTTGAGCGGCATGATGGTCGGCGGTCGGTTTCGACGACTTCGTTCATGCTCAGTCCCGACCGCAAAGCCTTTCTGGAAGCCGCTCAATCAGGCGCAACCATGATTCCTGTGGCCAGCAGTTGGCCTGCGGATCTGGAAACACCACTGACGACCTGGCTGAAGGTCGGTGATCAACGACCACCCGGTGTTCTGCTCGAATCTGTTGAAGGCGGGGAGACACTTGGCCGCTGGAGCGTGGTCGCCTGCGACCCTCTCTGGACGTTGTCAGCAGGTCGCGATGGGCTAGAGCGCACCTGGCGAGACAGTGAGAGCGAGTCCTTCAACGGCAACCCCTTCGATTGCCTGAGAAGCTGTCTTGAGCCTTACAAGCCTGCGACTCTTCCTGGTCTTCCTCCTCTGGGGCAGCTTTATGGAATCTGGGGATACGAGCTGATCCGCTGGATCGAGCCCAGCGTCCCTGTTCACCCCGCGATCGCCGAGGGTCCACCCGATGGATTGTGGATGTTGATGGACAGCATTCTGATCTTCGACCAGGTGAAACGCCTGATCACCGCAGTTGCCTACGGAGATCTGAGCGGACAGCGCAATGCAGCCACAAGCCCTGAAGAAGCCTGGGAAGACGCGATGGCGCGCATCAACACACTGCGCGAACGCATGGCAGCCCCCTTGCCGCCCGTGCGACCTCTCAACTGGAGGCCAGACAGAGGCGCCACTCCAGAGACTCGCAGCAATCGCACCCGGGAGGATTTCCATCAGGCGGTGGATCAGGCACGTGACCACATCGCTGCCGGTGATGCCTTCCAGCTGGTGGTAAGTCAGCGGCTGAGCGCTGATGTCAACCACCCACCGCTGGATCTGTATCGCAGCCTGCGGATGATCAACCCCTCTCCGTACATGGCATTTTTCGACTTCGGAGACTGGCAGCTAATCGGCTCCAGTCCAGAGGTAATGGTGAAAGCGGAACCGGATCAGGGGGGGATCCGCACGGTTCTGCGGCCGATTGCCGGCACAAGGCCCCGAGGCAGAAATCCTGTTGAAGACAGGAACTTTGAAGCCGACCTGCTCGCCGATCCCAAAGAGCGCGCCGAACACGTGATGCTGGTCGACCTCGGTCGCAATGACCTCGGCCGGGTATGCACTCCTGGTTCAGTCTCTGTACGCGAGCTGATGGTGATCGAGCGTTATTCCCACGTGATGCACATCGTGAGCGAAGTGGAGGGCCGTCTTGCCCCTGGCAAGGACATCTGGGATCTGTTGATGGCCTCCTTCCCGGCAGGGACTGTGAGCGGAGCTCCCAAAATCAGGGCAATGCAGCTCATCCACGACCTGGAACCAGAAGCCCGTGGCCCCTACTCCGGGGTCTACGGCTCGGTGGACCTGGCCGGCGCACTTAATACGGCCATCACCATCCGCACCATGGTGGTGAAACCCCGACCCGATGGCGGCTGGACCCTGCAGGTGCAGGCCGGCGCGGGGATCGTGGCCGACTCCCAGCCAGAGGCAGAGTTCCAGGAAACACTCAACAAAGCGCGCGGAATGCTCACAGCGCTGGCCTGTCTCGAGGACGTCGGGGCATGACCCTTAACAGGTTGCTTAAAGGCTTTGAAGTCGAACTGTTCACCGGCCGTGCCGATGGCCGCAATGTCGGCATCGCAGCCCGTGCCATGCGGGAACTCAAGGGCTTCGTCACGGAACCGGATCACCGCAATCTCGAATATGTGACCGATCCGCTTGCAGATTACGACGGGATTTCAGAAGCCTTGCTGTCCCCTCGTCGCCAGCTCCGTCGCTGGCTGATGGCGCAGGGTCTCACCCTGCTTCCAGGCAGCACCCTCAGCCTCGGCGACACCGACCGTTTTGAGCGCTCAGACCCTGAGAACCCTTATCACTCTCTGATCGAAGCCACTTACGGCACGGCAGTAGTGACAGCAAGCATCCACATCAATCTGGGGATCGCCAATCCAGCCGAACTGTTCGCTGCTTTACGTCTTGTGCGCTGCGAAGCAGCTCTGTTGCTGTCTCTGAGTGCCAGCTCACCCTTCCTGAACGGCCGCATCACCGGAGCGCATTCCCAACGCTGGCTCCAGTTCCCGCTCACGCCGGCCCGCGTTCCTCTCTTCCTAGACCACCAACACTTCATCTCCTGGACCAATCAACAGATCCAGGACGGTTCCATGCACAACGTCCGTCACCTCTGGACTTCCGTGCGACCGAACGGACCGGACCGTCCCCACCGACTCAATCGTCTCGAGCTGCGCATCTGCGATTTGATCACCGACCCCGAGGTCCTGATTGCGGTGACCGCTCTTCTAGAACTGCGGGTGCAGCAGGTCCTAAGAGAGCCCAAGAAGTATGACCCACTACAGAGCAGCGCACTCAATCTTCAGCAACTGGAAGAACTCAGCATGAGCAACGATCGGGCCGCGGCCCGATCCAGCCTTGAGGCCACGCTGCACAACTGGCTCGACGGACGCGAACGCTCCTGCAGAGACTGGCTTGAACAGCTGATTGACTGCGTAACACCGCTGGCTCAAGAGCTTGGACTTAAGCAGCAACTCGATCCACTGGCAGCCGTCTTGGAAGATGGCAATCAGGCCATGCGATGGCTGCAGGACATTGACGCTGGCGAAAGCGTCGAAGCGGTGCTTCGCAAGAGCATTACATCCATGCAAGAGGAAGAGATGCGTGGGGTTTGCACGCCGGCCGAACGCACTTTGGGATGATCATGAGGACTCCAGATCCCGACACGCTTTCAATGTCCTCCTCCCCCGCAATGATTCCTGCGAGCGATCAGCCCAGGGCTGCGGTGCAGGAATCATCCGGAAATGGCCATCTGCTGCAGCAGCGCCTGGCTTTGGTAGAGGATCTTTGGCAGACCGTGCTGCGCAGCGAATGCCCCGCCGAACAGGCTGAACGCCTGCTGCGCATGAAGCAGCTCAGTAATCCGGCATTACCCGAACCCACTGCCGCTAGCTCGGATTCCGTGGTCTTGCTGATCAGAGACATGGACCTGTCGGAAGCCATCGCAGCCGCCAGAGCCTTCTCTCTGTATTTCCAGCTTGTCAACATCCTCGAGCAGCGCATTGAGGAGGACAGCTATCTCGAAAGCATCGTCCGCTCAGAGGAACTGGTTGAGCAGATCGATCCCTTCACTCCACCGCTGGCAACCCAAACAGAACCCGCCACATTCAGTGAATTATTTGAGCGCCTGCGCCGACTAAACGTGCCTCCCGCGCAGCTGGAGACTCTGCTTCAAGAACTTGACATCCGACTGGTCTTCACAGCCCATCCCACGGAAATTGTGCGTCACACGGTGAGGCACAAACAGCGGCGCGTTGCCAGCCTCTTGCAACAACTGGAAACGGCATCAGAAGCCAGTCCACGTGAGGCGGACAGCATCCGTCTTCAGCTTGAAGAGGAAATCCGCCTTTGGTGGCGCACGGATGAATTACACCAATTCAAACCATCTGTACTCGATGAGGTCGATTACGCCCTGCACTATTTCCAGCAGGTTCTGTTCGACGCGATGCCGCAGCTGCGTCGCCGCCTGACTAACGCACTCTCCAACAGTTATCCCGATGTGCAGCTGCCACCACCATCGTTTTGCACCTTCGGCTCCTGGGTCGGGTCTGATCGCGACGGAAATCCCTCTGTCACCACAGACATCACCTGGCGGACAGCCTGTTATCAGCGTCAGTTGATGCTGGACCGGTACATCAGTGCCGTCCAGAGCCTGCGCGACCAGCTCAGCATCTCGATGCAATGGAGTCAGGTGAGTGCTTCCCTGCTGGAATCACTGGAAATGGATCGATTCCGCTTCCCGGAGGTCTACGAGGAGCGAGCCACCCGCTATCGCCTCGAGCCCTACCGGCTGAAGATGAGCTTCATGCTTGAACGGTTACGTCTCACAAAGCTGAGAAACGATCAGCTGGCGGATGCCGGATGGCGGGCTCCGGCTGAGAGTCCCCAGCCGTTTACCCCTGAGAGTCAACCAAGCGAAGCCCTGCATTACGGGTCTGTGGCGGAATTCCGCAGTGATCTTGAGCTGATCCGAACAAGCCTGGTCAGCACTGATCTCAGCTGCGAGCCCCTCGACACCCTGCTTACTCAGGTCCACATCTATGGCTTCTCGCTTGCGGGTCTCGATATTCGTCAGGAGAGCACACGTCACAGTGACGCACTGGATGAACTCAGCCGATATCTCAATCCAGATCACGCCTATGGAGATCTGAATGAGCAGGAACGCGTGCACTGGTTGCTGCAAGAACTGCAGACACGCCGCCCACTGATTCCTCCTGCCGTGGATTGGTCAGCCAATACAGCGGAAACGGTGGATGTGTTCCGAATGCTGCATCGGCTTCAGGACGAGTTCGGCAGCCGAATCTGTCGCACCTATGTGATTTCCATGAGTCACAGCGTTTCCGACCTGCTGGAGGTGCTGCTCCTGGCCAAGGAAGCCGGCCTCGTGGATCCCTCCTCCGGCCATGCCGATCTGCTGGTGGTTCCTCTGTTCGAAACGGTGGAAGATCTGCAACGCGCCCCCGACGTGATGGGAGAGCTGTTCCATACAACGCTCTACAGAAACCTCCTGCCTCGCGTCGGCAGCCAGGGGCTGCCTCTCCAGGAACTGATGCTCGGTTACTCCGACAGCAACAAGGATTCAGGCTTCCTGTCCAGCAACTGGGAAATTCACAAGGCCCAGATTGCACTGCAGGATCTGGCGGCAAGCAATGGAGTTGTGCTTCGTTTGTTCCATGGCCGTGGAGGTTCCGTCGGCAGAGGCGGTGGCCCTGCGTACCAGGCAATCCTGGCCCAACCGAGCGGCACGCTCCAAGGACGCATCAAGATCACCGAGCAGGGCGAAGTGCTGGCTTCCAAGTACAGCCTGCCTGAGCTAGCTCTCTACAACCTGGAAACGGTCACCACGGCAGTGGTCCAGAACAGCCTTGTGACCAATCAGCTGGACGCCACCCCGAGCTGGAACGAGCTGATGGCTCGACTAGCGAAATGCTCACGCCGCCACTACAGGGCCCTGGTGCATGACAATCCCGACCTGGTGGCCTTCTTCGAGCAGGTAACTCCGATTGAAGAAATCAGCAAACTGCAGATCTCCAGCCGTCCGGCACGGCGCAAATCCGGAGCCAGGGATCTGTCCAGCCTTCGTGCGATCCCCTGGGTATTCGGCTGGACCCAAAGCCGATTCCTGCTCCCCAGCTGGTTCGGGGTGGGTACAGCTCTCAGCGAAGAACTCCAAGCCGACCCAGAGCAGATGACGTTGCTGCGCACCCTTCACCAGCGCTGGCCTTTCTTCCGGATGCTGATTTCCAAAGTGGAGATGACACTCTCCAAAGTCGATCTCGATCTGGCCCGTCACTACGTGACCAGCCTTGGCAGTTCAAGCCATCGCGATGCCTTTGAGCGGATCTACACAACGATCGCTGATGAATACACACTCACCCGCGGCCTGGTTCTGGAGATCACCAGACAGGAAAGGCTGCTGGATGCAGACCCTGCACTGCAGCTTTCGGTGAACCTGCGTAACCGCACGATCGTCCCACTGGGTTTCTTGCAAGTTGCGCTGCTCAAACGTCTGCGTGATCAGAACCGTCAGCCCCCCATGAGCGAGTTTCCGAGCGATGGCGACGGTCGGACCTACAGCCGCAGCGAGCTTCTGCGCGGAGCCCTGCTCACCATCAACGGCATCGCCGCCGGCATGCGTAACACCGGTTGAGTGGCACTGCTTCCCTTTCGCCAACAGGCCGCCGTTCCACGGCTGCCGGAGCGCTACAGCGCGAGCATGGAGTTCGTTCCTGATGGAGCCAGCATCAATGCCCTGCTGGAAGACTGCGGCGATCAACCCCACCCTGTGGAACGGTGGCCGCTCGCACTGCAACGCAGCATCTGGCACCTGAGCATCCTCGATAGTGAGGAGCAACGGCTTGTGGGCTTCGTCAGAGCCACCACTGATCAGGCGCTCAATGCCAATCTCTGGAATCTGGCGGCCGCTTCAGGACCTGATCAATCCAGATTGCTGGCGGTGCTGGTTCAGCGTTCACTTGCCTGTCTACGCAGAGACCTTCCTGGATGCAGCATTTCGATTGCGGCACCTGCCCAGGCCATGGATGCTCTCAAATCACGCGGATTCATTCTTGATCCAGGCGGGATCAGAGCGATGGGTCTGCGGCTTCGATGACCGGTCAACCATTCTGTACACGAGCATGGAGGGACTCGAACCCCCGACCCTCAGAACCGGAATCTGATGCTCTATCCAACTGAGCTACATGCCCACGCGGCGGCTGGGAGAACAACCGCGCTCCAGTTACCTTAACCACACACCGCACCCGGACCGATTCGGCTTCTCCGGCTCGAACTGCAGGAGTTCCGCAACCACTGCAATCTGCAGCTGGTAATTGATGCGCCCCGTCTACTGGTGATCGGCAGCAACGGTGTCGGTAAATCCAACCTGCTCGAATCGGTAGAACTGCTGGGCAGCCTTCGCTCCCATCGATCCAGCCAGGATGCGGATCTAATTCACTGGGATGCCTCCCGCGCTCTGCTCAGAGCCACCTGCGTTGACGAGGATCTGGTGGAGCTCGAACTGCGTCGCAGAGGAGGACGACAGGCACGACGCAACGGCAAGGTGCTGCAGCGTCAAATGGATCTGATCGGGCCCCTGCGCTGCGTGGGGTTCAGTGCGCTCGATCTGCATTTAGTGCGTGGCGAGCCAGCACTGAGGCGTCAGTGGCTCGATCGGGTCGTGTTGCAGCTCGAACCTGTCTATAGCGACCTCATTGGTCGCTACAACCGACTATTGCGACAACGCAGTCAATTTTGGAGACGGGGTGGCCTCGGCACGTCGCTGGAACGGAACGTGCTGCTGGACAGCTTCGACACCCAGATGGCACTGGTGTGCACACGCATTCATCGCCGCCGCCGCCGTGCATTGGCACGACTGGAGCCCCTCGCCGCCGCCTGGCAGCAACGTCTCAGCCAGGGCCATGAACAACTGGAACTGCGCTACACGCCTGGAAGCATGTTGGAAGGGGAGGAGGCCGAGGAAGCCTGGAGGCTATCAATCGAGGAGCAATTACAACGTCAGCGACCGGAAGAGGAAAGACTCGGTAGCTGCAGGGTGGGACCCCATCGCGACGAAATCGACCTGATGCTCAATGGCACTGCAGCTCGCCGCTTCGGCTCTGCTGGTCAGCAGCGCACCGTGGTGCTGGCACTGAAGCTGGCGGAATTGGAATTGGTCGGAGAACTCTGTGGTCATCCGCCTCTGCTGCTGCTGGATGACGTGCTGGCGGAACTCGATCCAAGCCGCCAGCTCACTCTGCTGGAAGCCGTGGGTGATTCCCATCAATGCCTAGTGAGCGCAACGCACCTGGATGCCTTTGAAGGCCAATGGCGGCAGCATTCGCAGATTCTCAACGCCGATCACTTGAGAAACGGGATGAGAAAAAGCTAGGGTCTGGGGCCCTTTTCTTTGATGCCCTGATGGAGCAGACCCTGTCCTGCCTGCATCCCAACCCGGGATGGGACGACGCTTTGACCATTTCACCCCCAAGCCCCAGTCAGACGAGTGCGACTGACATGGTGGGAAAACATTGCATCCTTGAGCTCTACGGCTGCGATCAGCGCAAGCTCAACGACGAAGCCTTTCTGAGGGCCACCATCACGATGGCAGCGAAACGTGCTGGTGCCACCCTTCTCAACCTCACCACCCACCGATTCGAACCTCAGGGTGTGACCGGACTCGCCCTTCTTGCTGAGTCCCATATCTCCATTCACACCTGGCCTGAAAACGGATATGCAGCAGTGGATGTGTTCACCTGCGGAGACCACACCATGCCCGAATCAGCCTGTGAACACCTCAGGCAACAGCTGGGGGCAGCCAGCCATGCCATGCGCAGCTTTCTGCGTGAAACACCCTCGGCCGTGGCTGAAGCAGAACGAACACCATGTGGCCATGCCGGCTAACCAGCTCTCAACCGGGTATGACCCGGTTGAGTTTTCCACTCACCAACCCTTCCAAATCGAGGCTCACACTGGTGAAGCCAAGTTCGAGCATGACTCGAACCAATGAGTCTCTGAGCTCAGGAGCAAGTAGTTCGGCAAGCCGCTCCTGAGGAACCTCAATTCTGGCCGACAGGCCCTGGGATCGAACTCTCACACGAGAGAAGCCCCGTTCGATCAACCAAGCTTCCGCACGACCAACCTGTTTCAGGCGGTCATGGCTGATGGCTTCTCCATAGGGAAACCGTGAGGCCAAACATGGCTGAGCAGGCTTATCCCACCAGGGAAATCCCAGCGCCTTGGACAGTCGTCTCACGCAGGACTTGTCGATCTGCAGATCCGCCAGTGGAGAGCCCACCCCTGCTTCACTAGCCGCCTGAAGGCCAGGCCGATGATCGCCGAGGTCATCGAGATTCACACCATCGAGGACCCTCGCACCTTCAGCAGCCTCAGCAATGGGAGCGAGATGGCTGTGCAGCTCCCGTTTGCAGGCATAGCAACGATCCGTGGGGTTGCTGCTGTAGGCGGGGTCGTCGAGCTCCCTGGTTTCCACTTCACGGTGCCGGATTCCCAGCCAGTGCGCCTGCTGACGCGCTTCAGCAAGTAGATGAGGAGCAAGCGAAGGCGACACGCCAGTAATGGCACACGCGCAGTCGCCAAGCTGTTCCTGGGCGATGGCAGCCACCAAGGTGCTATCAACCCCACCGGAGTAGGCCACGAACACGCGATCACAGCCCAGGATCCATTCTCGAAGGCTCTTCAGACGAAGCTCGTCCTCCACCGACAAAGATTCCAGCAGGCGCAAAGTCTCGAAAGCCACTGCTGAAAATAGGAATATCGTTATGCTCCGATCGTAAGAAGCGCCATCTAGAAATTGACGATGGACGCAGTCCAGTCATCCGATAGCTCGAGCGGAACCCGACGCAACAGCAAGCCAGGCATCGGCATCGTCACAGCTGCAGACAGCCGTGAACGCAGCCTTGGCCAACTCCATGTCTACGACGGAGAGGGCAAAGGAAAAAGCCAAGCAGCGCTTGGAGTTGTGCTTCGCACGATTGGTCTTGGCATCTGCGAACAACGGAGAACCCGGGTTCTGCTGCTGCGATTCCTCAAAGGACCCGGACGGGCCTACGACGAGGATGCAGCGATCGAAGCATTGCAGCAGGGTTTCCCCCATCTCATCGATCAGGTCCGTACTGGACGGGCCGACTATTTCAACGCTGACGAAGCCACCAAATTTGACCAACAGGAGGCGCAGAGAGGTTGGGACATCGCGCGAGGCGCGATTGCCAGCGCTCTGTATTCCGTTGTGGTTCTGGACGAACTGAACCCGGTGCTGGATCTCGGGCTACTCGACATCAATGATGTGGTGAAGACCCTCTCTGCTCGACCAGAGGGGATGGAAATCATCGTGACTGGACGCGCTGCGCCCCAACCCTTGATTCAGATCGCCGATCTGCACTCTGAGATGCGCGCCCACAGGCGGATCGAGCACAAAGACAATTCGCTGATTCCATTCCCGTCACCGGGTGGAATCGAGATCTACACCGGCGAAGGCAAGGGGAAATCCACAAGCGCCCTGGGCAAGGGTCTCCAGGCCATCGGCCGTGGCATTAGTCAGGACAAAAGCCATCGCGTGTTGATCCTGCAATGGCTTAAGGGAGGCAACGGCTACACCGAAGATGCTGCGATCGCCGCTCTGCGTGAGAGCTACCCGCACCTGGTGGACCACCTGCGTTCCGGACGGGACGCAATCGTTTGGCGCGGTCAACAGGAGCCGATCGACTACGTGGAGGCCGAACGTGCCTGGGAGATTGCCCGAGCGGCGATCGCCAGCGGCCTCTACAAAACCGTGATCCTGGACGAACTCAATCCCACTGTCGATTTAGAACTGCTGCCGGTCGAACCCATCGTGCAGGCCCTGGTGCGCAAGCCTTCCGAAACCGAGGTGATCATCACAGGCCGCTGTAAACACCCACCGGCCTACTTCGATCTAGCGAGTGTTCATTCGGAAATGGTTTGCCACAAGCACTACGCAGAACAGGGCGTCGACCTCAAGCGTGGGGTTGACTATTGACGCCCTCCTACAGCCTCAGTAACGGGGAACTCCAGGATCCACCTGCTGCGACCAGGCATCGATCCCTCCAGAGACATTGGTGGCGTCGATTCCATGCTGCGATAGAAATTCGACCGCCCGCGCGGAACGTCCGCCCAGCTTGCAATGCACGTAGATCGGGCGATCGCCAGCAAGGCGGCGAATCTCGTCGATTGCCTCTCCATCCTCGATCCTTGGAAGCGGGATCAGTTGAGATCGAGGAATCACTGCCACATCTGCTTCAGAAGGATTGCGCACGTCAATCAGCACCAGCTCACCTCCGTCTTCCAACAATGCGCTGAGCTCCTTCACGGAAATGCTTCTCACGCTTGATGCTCCCTCAAAACAGCCGGAACCCTCGACGCTACAGAACGCCTCGTAGTCGACCAGGGCTGTGATAGGAGGGCGATGGGGTCGGCGCTGCAGACGGAGCTCACGGAAACGCATGGTCAGGCCATCCACAAGCAGCAGCCTTCCATCCAGAGATTCACCGATCCCTGCCAGCAACTTGATGGTTTCGGTCGCCTGGAGCAGCCCGATCAATCCCGGCATCACCCCAATCACACCTCCATCAGCGCAGGAGGGAACAAGACCCGGAGGCGGAGGCTCTGGAACCAAATCGCGGTAATCAGGTGATTGAGGGCCCTGATTGAACACACTGACCTGGCCCTCAAAGCGCTGAACGGATCCATACACCCAGGGCTTGTTGAGCAAGGCGCAGACGTCGTTGATCAGATAGCGAGTGGGAAAGTTATCGGAACCATCCACCACCAAGTCATGATCTTCGATCAGCTCGATGGCATTTGTGGTTGTGAGCCGACAGGCATGCTGTTCAACCCGGCAATGGGAATTGAGATCCAGGATCCTCTGCGAAGCGGAGTCCGTCTTGAGCTGGCCTAGGCCACTTTCTGCATGGATCACCTGTCGCTGGAGGTTGGAGACTTCCACGTGGTCATCGTCAACGATGCCGATGCGACCAACACCAGCCGCCGCCAGATACATCAATAAAGGCGAGCCGAGCCCACCTGCCCCAACACACAGCACCGATGCCGTTTTCAACCGCTGTTGGCCGATAGCCCCAAACTCCGGGAGTGTGAGGTGACGGGCGTAACGTCCTCGCTCCTGCGCACTCAGATCGGGATCTGGAGAGTGTTCCGTCATTGCAGCAGGAATGCGCCATCAGCACACGACTTCATAGTGTCTCCCACCGTTGCGTCGCTTTGGACAACGATTGAAAGAGCGCTGACAGACTTCCCGGGCACTCCCTCCTGACCGGGCCCTTGCAACCACCAGGCACGGACGCCGGCAGCTCCAGCATCAATGAGCACGACCCCCTCGCTGGCAGCCCATTGCCTGTCCATGGCGCTGGGCACCGGCTGGCCCCCAGGATGGGAGTGTGCACTGCCGAGAACCCGCCAACCTCTCTGACGGGACCACCGCTGGGCAGCGATTTGCTCACGAGGATCCAGGGCAAACCGTGATCGGCGCGAAGCAGAGACTGACGCTTGATCGCCATCTCCCGAGATCACATCGCTGACTCCGCCGAGACCAGGTCGCCAGACATTGCAGCAAGGCCATACACAGCGCACGTGCAGATCAGGTGCTGACTTCCCCAGCAGCAATGCGCAGCCCTCTTCCGGTGACACGGCCTTCAGTGAGGACCTGAGAATCATCAGACAATCGAGATCGATAAGGAGCCGGCATGGCATTCCAGTGATCTTGCCGATATCGTCGCGGAGTATTAGTAGCCAGCTTAGGCGTCATGAGCGACGAAACCACTACGCAGTCGACTGAAAGCGCCACTGGCGACAACGTCGCATTCGCCGAGCGCTACAAAGACGTGCTTGGCAAGGTGAACGAAACTCTCGACAAAGTCGACTGGAGCCAGGCTGGACGCATTGGCAAAGTTGTCGGCATTTTCGCCGCTGTGATCGTTGCCCAGATCCTGATTAAAGGAATTCTCGACACGATCAATTTGTTGCCTGTTGTTCCAGGCTTGCTGGAACTGCTCGGCGTTGTGGTTGTCGGACAGTGGAGCTGGAAGAATCTCACCACGAGCGACAAGCGTAATGCACTCGTTGCCCGAATCCAAACGCTGCGCAAGGAGTACTTGGGCTGAAGCTACTGGACCTGAGCCGTGAGACTCACGCTCGATCTTTTTAGAGCAAGGCGCGCCGCAGATCCTTGAGGATTTTGCGGCTTTGTTGTTGGTATCCACCGCCAAAAAGGTTGGCGTGATTCAGCAAATGATAAAGATTCAGAACTTCAATTCTGTGTTCTGCGCCATCCGGCAGCGGCCATTCACTGCTGTAGCCCTCCATAAATCGACGGGAGAAGCCACCGAATAGTCGGGTCATGGCCAGATCCACCTCGCGATCAGCCCACCAACTGGCTGGATCAATCAAGAGACCACGACCATCAGCCAGCACTGCTGCATTACCAGCCCAAAGATCGCCATGCACCAGACAGGGTTCAGGGGCATGACCATTGAGCCATGCAGCGATCGGTCGAAGCAGACACTCCCAGTCCTGCTCAGCTAGCCCCCACTCAGAGGCCAGGCAAAGCTGGGGCTGAAGTCTGAGTTGAGTGAAAGCATCGCCCCAGCTGTCACACCATCCAGAGGGCTGGGGACCCAAACCGATGAAGCCATCGTGATCCCAGCCGAAACGACCTGGTCCTCCCGCAGACGAGGCGCGATGCAGCCGCGCCAGCCCCCGACCCAAAGAGAACTGATCACCACTGTTCAGATCCCACCAAGCCATCACCAATGCTGACTTCCCAGACAGTGGAACACAACCCAGCACCTGGGGCACTTCGATCAAGGCTGGATCAGCCCAGTGACGCAAAGCCTGCAGGCCGGACTGTTCAGCCAGCAGGTTGGCCGTATGGGCCACCTTGACAAAGAGTTCCTCGCCATCATTCAGAGTCAGCCGCCAAGTGGATCCGACACTGCCGCCGCCCACACTGCGCAAACCAAACACCTCTCGCCCTTCAAGAAACTCAGAGGCAGTCGCCAGAGCCCGTTCCAGCTGATCACGCATCCACGCTGATCCAACTCTGCTGCCAGCATGCCGCGATGGAACCAGTCCAGGACGTGATCGTGATCGGTGGCGGCATTGCCGGTCTCACCGCCGCAGCCCTGTTGGCCCATGAGGGTTTGACCGTCACCCTGCTGGAGGCGCACCATCAGCTGGGCGGTTGTGCTGGAACGTTCCGACGGGGTCCCTTCACTTTTGATGTGGGTGCCACACAGGTTGCGGGACTGGAACCAGGAGGGAGTCATGCACGCCTCTTCCAGCACCTTGGCATCCGACCACCTGAGGCCGTACGGCTAGACCCTGGCTGCGTAGTAGACCTCAATGACGGGTCGCCTCCGGTGCATCTCTGGCACGATCCTCAGCGCTGGCGGCAAGAGCGCTGCCAGCAATTCCCTGGCAGCGAACGCTTCTGGCAACTGTGCAGCTGGATTCATCAGCAGAACTGGCAGTTTGCTGCGGCTGATCCAGTGCTGCCTGTTCGCACTGGCTGGGATCTTGGCCGCACCCTGGCTGCGCTGACCCCCGGAAATCTGGCTTGTGCCCCCCTCAGTCTGATGACGGTCTCCGATCTGCTGACACTCAGCGGATGCGCTGGAGACCGTCGACTGCGACGCTTCCTCGACCTACAGCTACGGCTGTATTCACAGCAACCGAGCGACCGCACCGCAGCCCTTTATGGCGCCACGGTTTTGCAGATGTGCCAGGCCCCACTTGGTCTATGGCATCTCCACGGATCGATGCAAAGCCTCAGCGACCAGTTGGCGACTGCCCTTGAACGCGATGGTGGGCGTGTGCTTCTGCGCCATCGCGCTCTGAAACTGGACCGCGACGACGAACAACCTGGATGGTCGATCACGGTTGAAGCGCCTGCGAATGCGCAGCAATGTCTGCGAGCCAGCGAAATCATCTGCAGCCTTCCGCCGCAATGCTTGCCAGCACTGATTCCAGACCATGAACAGATGCCCGACGAGTACCGCAAGCACCTGAACAGCCTGAAGGCGCCAAGCGGAGCGATTGTGTTCTACGGCGCTGTGGAACGGCATCACCTGCCAGACGACTGCCCTGGACACCTGCAGCGCGATGGAAACTCCCCCGGCTCACTCTTCTTGTCGATCAGCCACGACGGTGACGGTCGAGCCCCGACCGGCCAGGCCACCGTGATCGCCAGCGTTTTTACCTCCCCAAAGGGTTGGCACGACATGAATGAGAGGGATTACCAGCAGCGCAAACGGGAACTTCGCGATTCAATTCGACAAGACGTGAACGCCGCTCTGAACCTGCCGGATGACGCCTGGCTGCATCAGGAACTGGCAACTCCGAGAGGGTTCGCCCACTGGACTGGTCGTCCGAATGGCGTGGTGGGTGGTCTTGGGCAGAGCCCGGATCGCTTCGGGCCCTTCGGACTGGCCAGCCGCACACCTATTCCCCAGCTGTGGCTATGTGGTGATTCGATTCATCCCGGAGAGGGAACCGCCGGCGTCAGCCTGTCCGCCCTGATGGCATGCAGGCAATTGATGGCTGAACGAGGCCTGACCATCAGGATCGCGGCCTAGCAGGATCTGAAGGGGGCTCCAGGAAACCAGGACGCAGTGCACGGGTTTTTTCTAACTCCTGCTCAAGTTGGGCCCAATGGCCATTGAGGATTGCCTCCTCAAGCTGTTCGAGACTCCATCGATAGGCTGCAAGAGACTTCAGCAATGCAGAAGTATTGCGGCAGGCCATCGCCGTTCCCAGCGCTGGATTGCCGCCACCAACCCGGGTTGTGTCTGCGAAACCACTGGAAGCCAATTGACGCGCAAGATCACGCACGCGTGGATCTCTCTCCTCCCCGAGCACGCGAAGCAGTGCTGCGCTCACCATCACGGGCAGATGGGAGATCAGGGCAACGGCCTGGTCATGAATGAGCGGATCCGCACTAATCCAGTGCGCGCCGAGCGAGCAAGCCAAAGCTCTCACCAGCTTTAGGGCTTCGGGATCTGTCTCAGCCTCCGGCGTTCCAACCCAGGCGCGTCCTCTGAACAGACCACGGCAACCGGAGTTCACCCCTGACTCGGCAGTCCCTGCCATGGGATGAGACGCCACGAAGCGGGGATGGCGATCTCTCCAGACATCGAGGACGGCTCCTTTCACCGACCCCACGTCCGTGACCACCGCCTCAGACGGCAGGGCTTTGAGCAGCACATCTTGCGGCTGCAGCAAAGCCTCGAGCGGCAACGCCAGTACGACAAGATCACAGCCTTCGAGGCAAGCAGGGTCGCAACTGACTGCATCGACCAGCCCACGCTGGAGGGCACGCTCCGCTGTGGTGTCTCGATGCACGAGGCCCTGAACGCCGATCCCAAGGGCACGCAGATCAAGGCCGATCGAACCACCGATCAGGCCAAGACCCACAACACCAACCCTGCTGAAACCAGCCAGTTCTGAGATCCGCTCCTGATCCATCACCGCTGTCCGCATCCAGCCCATGTTGCTTGACCCTTGCAGGGATCGGAACAGCTCAGCCTGAACCGAGGAGTGTCCCAGCGGTTCTTAGGCTTGCCAAATGCTGGAAGTCCAGGCCCATCAGCAGCTCAAGCACCTGCTCAGGGGAGAAGCAGGTCAATGGGAGCACCAACTGACCCTGAGTCGGCTGGTGGGCCGAAGCCTGCGACGACAGGATCGAACCCGAATCCAACTCTCTGCGGGCAGCAGCGACCGCTGGTGGCTGGCCCTGCTGGTGCCCCTCAGTCTGCGCAGCCATCACACCGTGCTGGTTCTCGAGCCGACACAACAGCAGCGGCTGCTGCACGTTGAACGACCACGTCTGTTGGAGAGCGGCTTAAGGCTGGGCTGCTGGACAGGCTTTGATCCCCCGCCCGGAGACCAGATCTGGCTGTTAACACCTCAACAGCTCCTGGATGTCCAGCGCAGCGGACAGCTCCGTTCAGACGACCATCTGGTGATCCCGGAGGCGGAGTGGCTGCCAGACCGTCTTCGGCAAGCCATGACCGTGAAGATCGACTCCTGTCACTGGGAGGAGCTGCGAGCAGCATTTCCATCCGCTGGAGAGGGTTTGCTCGATCTGCACGAACGCCTGAGCCGGCAGCTTGTCGCCCTTGGAGGCGGAACGAATCGCGACCTCGCCATGCCCGAGAGCGCTCTGACCATGGTTTGCGATCTGCTGCAACTGCTTGGCCCAACCCCACAACCTTGGTGCCAGCTGGTCTCCATGGACCGAGCTTCATGGGCTAGTTGGGCTCGCGTGAATCCGAACACACTTCAGTGGAGCTGGCAGTTGCAGCCGCTGGAACCACTGATCACGCTGGAATCACTGTTTTTGATGCATCCCTGGACACTGATCCATGGAGATGGAGGCTGTCGTCGTCATGGCGAAGAGCCAAACAGCGATAGCGAGGAGCTGCGGATCGATCTGCGTGATGCCCCCCGTGCAGAACCTCTCCCGATCTATCTGCCGAGACGTCAGCCATTGCCGAATACGGAAATTTTCGCCGGCCATCTTCTGGAACAGAGCCGACGCCTGATCCTGGGCCGATCCGGATTGACCGTTGTGCTTCTGGATGCGCCCGGCCTGCGTCAGCGGCTCTGCAGCGAACTCGCGGCGGAGTTCGGCAGCAGGGTCACTCTGGAAAGCACGGCACCAGAGTCAAACGGAGTGATCTGCTGCAGCTGGAGCTGGTGGTTGAGCCATCAGCAACTACTGCCTGAACCGGAACAGCTGATTGCAGCGATGTTGCCAATCGCCAGCCTGGAGGACCCACTCACCGCAGCGCGCGTGGAGTCGCTGAAGCGACAGGGGCGTGATTGGTTTCGCACGCTTCTGCTCCCGGAAGCACTGGCGACCCTGATCCCTGCCATTGCCTCTTTGAGGCGCAGCGGCGGTCGCCTGGCCATCCTCGACGGCAGGGTGCGAGGACGCAGCTGGGGAGAGCAGGTACTGCGAGCCCTTGAACCCTGGGACTCATTGCAGAGACTTCGTCCAGACTGACAGTCACTTCTAGGCTGATCAATAGCTTGTGAGGCCTGAGATGGGAGAAGCACGACGCCGTGCCAGTCAGGGACTACCACCTCGCCAGCGCAAGCCCGACCCCAAAGACGCTGAGCGGTTTATCGCCTGGTTGCCGCTGACCCGCGCCCAGGGAGCACAGTTCGTGTCCATCACCACACGAGGCGCCTGGATCGGAATCGCAGCCCTAGTTCTGTTCTGGGTCGTGGTGCGCTTCATCGGCCCTGCTGCCGGATTCTGGACTCTGGCCGACAGCCCATAAAACCGGGAAAGCTCACCAGGAACCCTGAATTCAAAAGAAAACCTTTAGGGTCATTTGGACCTGGATGGTGTTCTTTGTGTTCCTCCGACTTTCCGAGCAGTACCGCTCGGTCGTCCACGATCTGGTCATGAGTTTGCAGGCTCTGGCAGCAAATCTCAGGAAACAGGGCATCACCGCAACCTGCTATGTCTGCGAAGACGGCCATGACGGAAGCGGAGCCTCATTCATGGCCGAACTGGGCGAACAGCACATGGTGCGATTTCTGGTCTCTGACTTCGGGATCAGCTGGGTCGAATCCCGCAATGGACGCGAACTGGTGAAATTCGAAGGCGCAGAAGCCATTCAGGAACTTCAGCGCATCGCAGGGAATCCTCAGAGAAGCCGCAGTGAATGCAGCTCCCCACAGATCCAGGAGGGCTGATCAGGCTGCGTCCTTCGACGGTGCAGCAACGTCAGCGGACTTGGCCAGAGGCTTGGCAGCTGCCGAACGTGCCGCAGCAGCAAGAGGACGCATGGAATTGGACGTCACTTCAGACCCTTCCGTCAGCTTCTGACGCACCAACACTTCGATGGCATCCTTGGCCTCCGGATTTTGTTCCAGCCAACCAATGGTGTTGTCACGACCCTGACCGATGTTGTCGCCTTCATAGCTGTACCAGGCACCCTTGCGAGTGACGACACCCGTCTCCTCAGCCAAATCGAGCAGACAACCCAGCGTGCTGATCCCCCGACCGAAGAGAATGTCGAATTCCGCGATGCGGAAGGGAGGAGCCACCTTGTTTTTGGCCACCTTCACCTTGGCGCGGATGCCGTACTCCTCTGTACCGCGCTTAAGCGTTTGAATACGACGAATATCAAGCCGCACTGAGGCATAGAACTTGAGGGCATTACCACCGGTGGTGGTTTCTGGATTGCCGTAGGTGACGCCAATCTTGAGACGCAGCTGGTTGAGGAAAATCACCGTGCATCCGGACTTGCCGATGTTGCCGGTGATCTTGCGCATCGCCTGGCTCATCAGACGGGCCTGACTACCCACGGCAAGGTCTCCCATCTCACCCTCGATCTCGGCACGGGGCGTGAGAGCGGCGACGGAGTCAACCACCACGATGTCAACAGCTGCAGACCGGACCAACTGATCCACAATCTCCAGCGCCATCTCGCCTGTATCCGGCTGGGATACCAGCAGATTTTCCACATCCACGCCCAGTGATGCGGCATAAACCGGGTCAAGAGCATGCTCGGCGTCCACAAAGGCTGCGACGCCTCCATTGCGCTGAACCTCGGCGATGGCATGCAAGGTCAACGTGGTCTTACCAGAACTTTCGGGCCCATAGACCTCAACGACACGCCCTTTGGGATATCCACCACCCAAAGCGAGATCAAGAGTGAGGGCTCCGGTGGAAATTGTTTCCACCCTCATCCGGGATGCGTCCCCAAGACGCATGATCGAACCCTTGCCGAAATTGCGCTCAATCTGACCGAGCACGAGATTGAGCGCTTTATCGCGCTCACCTGGGCGGAGATCTCCACCGGAGGATTGGGAGGCTTTCACGTCGGCTGGCATGGCTGAAACAGTTAAAGAGCAGAAGAACGCCGCAGGCAGCTGATCGGGACGGCGGATGAACCGACGCCTCGGTGAGATCAGAGACCGGACAGATCATCCAGTGCCCCGACCCAGGCCATCCGTCTCACGTAGTACAGATGTACGTTATCGAATCAGGGCCAGTCCGCCAAGGGGGCTTCGAACTGCTCTGGTCGCAGTAGGCGAATTGCACCGGAGAGATCCGTTGCATCAGTTGGTCTCAGATATCCCCAGCTGACCAGCCAGCAAGGCAAGGCTTCAAGACCTGGGGTGGCGCGAACGGCTTCCAGAGTGGGGCGACGGTCCTCAACAAAACCGCTCAGTTTCCAGTCGCAGGCAAGGCGGCGCAGCACCTCAGGCTTCGATCCCGACTCATGGCCATCCAGCCGTTCAGGGCTAAGCCCCATTGAGGCGAGCAGCTCGGCGGTGAAATCGCGTGCCTTTGTAGTCAGCACCGCCCAGGCAATGGTCTCTTCCGAAAAAGCATTCAAGCGTTCAGGCACGCCCGGATAGGGCTGATGCAAAGCCAGCCAGGCCTCACGATCGGTCCGCACTGCATCGGCCCGCACCGCTTCCAGCGTCTGCTGCAGCAAGGCAGGAGTCCAGCCAAAACGCTCCAGTGCAGCGGTGCAATGCGCCGCGTAGTCCTGCACAAACATCTGGACCCCTAACTGCTCGAGAGGACCACATTGCTCAGAGATCAATGCCGCGATCAGCACCATCTCCCAACCGTGATGAATCCAGGGCCTGAGCTGCCTGAACTGTGGAGGCGTGGTCTCAGGTAGATCGACAGCGGGATGCAGCCGCAGGCAGGCACGACGAGCACTCCACCAGTACTCGTTCATCCCATCCACAATCACGCCGTCAAAATCAAAGACAAGCAGACTGGGGGAGAGCACCGAAGTTCAAGAAAAACTGGGCCGCTAGGATTCGAACCTAGGAATGGCGAGACCAAAACCCGCTGCCTTACCGCTTGGCGACGGCCCATTAAATCCATTGTTGAGACTCCCTACGGAGATCAACTCTGGGGTTCAGATAGTTACTCACAATGGAGTGACCTTCGTCAATGCATTGGGGCAACTAGGTGGTTGATCATGGCGGGAAAACCCTGAGCCGTCGTTGGTCACTGGATCCGTAGACATCGCTCTGAAGGCTGTAACGCGCCACAAGATCCGCCTGCATCTGCAGGACGTTCTCGTTGCGGGGGAGAAGTTCAACGGGACGCCCCTGCGGCATCACAATCTGCTCCACCGCCAGACGACATTCCTCAAGAGCAGCCAGAGCATCATCTCGATCAGGTTGGGCTGATGACGTCTCAGGCTCGTGGTCCTTCCTAGGCAGGGTCTGGCGGTTGAGCAGGCGTTCAAGAGCTCGCTCCACCTGGGCCAGAGAGTCCGACTTGATCACAAGAATCGGCACCCCTGCCTCCCTTGCCTGTCGGCGAAGCTCGGGCTGGCGTCCCAACCCTTGACGCACGCTCAGCAGCACATCAGCACAGGCCAGATCGTCAACGGCACAGACAGGCCAGCCATGGCAGCGGACAGCCTCTTCCAGTCGCTGCCGATTCAGTCCACAACAAAGCACCTGCAGCTTCACTTCGCGCGAGGCCGCAACGGAGGGAGACTTTTCGGAACCATGGTTGCTCGGACCGGAACGCCTTGGGTCGGGCAACGGAACAACGGCCAGGGCAGGCCGACGCTGAGGGGGCTGTGGCATTGATGGATCGGGGTCGACAAGCCTGACGCCTCCGTCGGCCATCAATTCGCGTTCCTGAGGCCTGGGGCTTTGTCCACGCAGCAATAGATCCACCGTGCGCCCAACATCATCGTGAATGGCCCAGCGATGACGGCTGTGCATCTCCACAGCGAGCGGAAAGGTGGGTTCAGCCGCACGCTCCAAAACCGTTTTCTGGGTTCGGCGACGGCGAGCCTCATCGTCACCCAGGGTGACGGACTCAATCCCCCCAACCAGATCGCAGAGCGTCGGATTCTTGATCAGATTGGCAAGAGCATTGCCATGAGCGGTGGCCACAAGCATCACGCCCCGCTCTGCGATCGTCCGTGCCGCCTGAGCTTCCAGCTCTGTGCCGATCTCATCAATCACGATGACTTCAGGCATGTGGTTTTCCACCGCCTCGATCATGACCTGATGTTGGAGTTCAGGCTTGGACACCTGCATACGCCTGGCACGACCGATCGCTGGATGTGGAATGTCTCCGTCACCAGCAATTTCATTGCTCGTGTCGATCACAACGACCCGCTTGTGCAGGTCATCGGCCAGAACACGGGCAATTTCTCTGAGGGCTGTGGTCTTGCCCACACCGGGGCGCCCCATCAACAGTAATGACTCACCGCTGTCGAGCAGATCACGAACGATGGCGACTGTTCCGAAAACGGCACGTCCCACTCGACAGGTGAGGCCCACCACATCACCTCTCCGATTACGAATGGCGCTGATGCGATGCAGGGTTCGCTCGATGCCAGCACGGTTATCGGCGCCGAATTGGCCAATCCTGCTCACCATCTCAATAAGATCTTGGCGCTCGAGGCAGCGTTCGCCGAGTTCTACGGAGCGACCTGGATAACGCGCCTCAGGAATCCGACCGAGATCGAGCACGACCTCAAGCAGCTGATCACGACGGTCCGCCGGCGCAAGAGCTTCCTGGACGTCAGTGGGCAACAGCGCGAGCAGTCGCTGCAGATCATCGGTGATGCGCTCAGTACTCATGGCCCAGGCTCCCAGTGCTCATCAGAACCTGACCGCCTTTTAGCAGGACTGAGTCCCCAATCGGGACAGTCAGGGGCGTGAAAGCCAGGGAATCACAAGATCCCTTGCCAGCTCCAGAGCCCTATCCCAGCCCATGGGCCAGTCGCGCAGCGTGATGCGACGCGACTCCGCCTCCTGCAGAAGAGGTTGCACAATCGAACGGGCCATGCCACCGAAAGCAACGCCCGCAGGCCCCCTGGAACGCGGCAGCCCCAGGCCATCCAGCAAACCAATTGTCGCGCCATTGGTTCCTCCCGCCAGCTGCAATGGCCCAGGAGGTGCGCTGGTCCGAACCTGCTGCCAGAGACGCAGAGCCGCTCGGGCCGTGCCTGCACCGACATCGCCACTCATCGGACGTCCATCCAGCTGCCAGAGAGGACGAAACCCGCGCTTTCGCAAAGCCTCGTGGCGCCCCCAGAGCTCCGTGACCAGGTCTTGGGGACGAAGACCATGCCCCTCAAGACCGCAGCTCACCGCCAGCCTTCGCAGAGGGATTGAGGCAGCTGAAACCTGCTCAAGCGTGCGATCAAAGTCCTGCACACGCCCAGGCGCGGTATGAACCTCGAGCGCATCAGGTTGCAGCTCAGCGAGCAAAGGGGCGAGGTTATCGAGCCCCACCCGATGATCGGAGGTTTCAATCAGTCCAAGGGGGCAAGCTGGCAAGCAGCGCCCACAGCCATAACAACGGCTTGGGTCGACGCCGGGACCGGCGTGGATGGCATCAGCCGGACAAACTCTCTCGCATGGCCGAGAACAATCCGGCGGGCAGCGGGAAGGGTCAAAGACAGCCTTGCGGAAATGGGCATCGCGACCATCGCTGACGCTGACCATCAGCCAGGGAGCGTGACCGGTGCGTTCACGGGCCCAGCTGAGACCCGTGCGAGCAGCATTCACGACAGCGGCATCGGCGGCTACATCAACACACTGAACACCCGCCACCGCATATAGAGCACACAGATCAGCAACCGCTGCTAAGTCCTGATTGCTGGCCCCACAGATCAGTTTGACCCAACGCCCCTCACCAAGGGCATCATCACCGGCCATCAATGATCCGGTGACCGGCAGAAGACAGGCGTTCAGGCTCCCAGCAGCCGTGTCATCGGCTGCCAGCGGAGGCTGCGCGCACCACCCATTTCCACAACCACCTTCAAACGCTGCTCACGCCGGCAGAGATCACACAGGGAAAGCAATTCAGATCGGGACAACACCTGCCCTTCGATCAACCAAAGAACAACAGGCTTATTACCAAGCAACATCTCTCCGAGCAGAGGCATGACCTCCTGCACCTCTCCAACTGCCGCACCACGTCCAACACTTTGATGTCCGAGGTGTGGAGGGCGCACACCATGTTTCTGCAAAAGAAACACTTCAGGATCTCCGAGACCGCGCGCTGAGGAGATCTGCGTGCGGTAGCCCGCGGCGCGCAGTCGCCTCAGCAGACGCGTCTCCGCACCGCCTTCAAGGGGAGCATGGACGGCCATGACACCGGCGGATTCCAGTTCACGGCGGAAACCCCGACCTGAAAGCAGCAGCGGCATGGAAACAGTCCAGATAATGATGAGTCTGGCAGCTGATCAGCGATGAATGGAAGCCGGAAGGCAGTGGTGTAGGGTTTTTGTTTGCTCAGACGATCTGTGCCCGTCCGCTAGCCGGGCCTCCAGTTCCAAGAGCAGGTCCGGCGTGTGCGCCGGATCTTCAGGCCAGTGCAATCCAGCGATTTCATTCGTTGCGTTGCCGGGAAACTACCGACCCTCATCGGTCGAATAAGTCCCAGCCAGCTGATTCGCTCGCTAGCCCCAATCCGAACTGCCCCAGCGGTTTCCGTTGAAGCATTCGGCCATGACTGCGTCACCTCAATCAGCGCCCTTCAGGCCACAGCTCAAGCAGCGTCAAGTTGCAACAGCTGAGGTTATCCACGCTGGCGTCATTACCTCCCATGTCCATCGGCATCCTTGGGAAGAAACTGGGTATGTCCCAGTTCTTCGATGAGCAAGGCAAAGCCGTCCCGGTCACCTTGATCGAGGCGGGGCCTTGCCGGATCACCCAACTCAAGACCACTGAAACTGACGGCTATGAAGCCGTACAGATCGGCTTTGGCGAAACACGCGAAAAGCTGATCAACAAGCCCGCCAAGGGTCACCTCGCGAAATCCGGCGAAGGGATTCTCCGTCACCTGCGTGAATATCGCGTCGACGACCTGAAGGGTCTCGAGCTGGGTGGAGCCATCACCGTGAGTGATTTCGAGGCAGGCCAGAAGGTCGACGTCAGCGGCGACACCATGGGTCGTGGCTTCGCTGGTTATCAAAAGCGCCATGGCTTCAGCCGAGGTCCGATGACCCACGGCTCGAAGAACCATCGCGAGCCTGGTTCAACCGGTGCTGGCACCACACCTGGCCGGATCTACCCCGGCAAAAGGATGGCTGGTCGCTACGGCGGCAAGAAAATCACCACGCGGGCCCTCACGATCCTCAAGGTGGACAGTGACCGGAACTTGCTCGTGGTTAAAGGCTCTGTTCCTGGCAAGCCAGGATCGCTACTGAACATCCGGCCCGCCAATCGTGTGGGTGCCAAGCCCGCCAAAGGAGGTAAGTGATGGCCAATTGTGTTGTTCGAGATTGGCAGGGCAAGGAAGCCGGCAAGGCCTCCCTCGACCTGAAGGTGGCCAAGGAAACCACCGCCGTCGACCTGATGCACCGTGCGGTACTGCGCCAGCAGGCCCACAGCCGTCAGGGAACTGCAAGCACCCTCACCCGTGCGGAAGTCCGTGGTGGCGGACGCAAGCCTTACAAGCAGAAAGGGACCGGTCGTGCCCGTCAGGGATCGATCCGTACTCCCCTTCGTCCCGGCGGCGGCATCGTGTTTGGTCCCAAGCCCCGCACCTACAACCTTGCGATGAATCGCAAGGAACGTCGCCTGGCCCTGCGCACCGCTCTGATGGCGCGCATCGACGACGTCATCGTGGTGAAGGACTTCGGGGCAGCCCTCGAAGCGCCAAAAACCCGTGAAGTTGTTGACGCACTCGGACGCCTCGGAGTTGCTGCAGACGCGAAGGTTTTGATCGTGCTCACCTCTCCCAGCGAGGCTGTGCGACGGTCCATTCGCAATCTCGAGAAGGTGAAGCTGATCACGGCAGACCAGCTCAACGTCTTCGATCTGCTCAATGCCAATTCACTGGTCTTGGGCGAAGAGGCACTCGCAACCATCCAGGAGGTCTACGGAGATGACTGAGCGCTTCACAGGACGTCTGGCGGATGTGATCCGCAGACCCCTGATCACTGAAAAAGCCACCCGAGCGCTGGAACAGAACCAGTACACCTTCGAGGTGGATCACAGAGCTGCCAAGCCAGATATCAAAGCCGCTGTTGAGCAGCTTTTTGATGTCAAGGTTACCGGCGTGAGCACCATGAATCCTCCCCGCCGCAGTCGTCGGGTCGGCAAATTTGCCGGCAAGCGCTCGCAGGTCAAGAAGGCTGTGGTTCGCCTCGCTGAGGGCAACTCCATCCAACTCTTCCCTGAGTCCTGAGGGGTCTGAAACGTCATGGCAATCCGTACCTTCCGCCCTTACACACCCGGTACCCGCACCCGGGTCGTCACCGACTTCAGTGAAGTCACCGGCCGCAAGCCGGAGCGTTCGCTAGTGGTGTCCAAGCACCGCCGCAAGGGACGCAACAACCGCGGTGTGATCACCTGTCGCCATCGTGGCGGTGGCCACAAGCGGCAATACCGCATCGTCGATTTCCGACGCAACAAGCACGGCGTCCCCGCCAAGGTGGCCGCCATTCACTACGACCCGCACCGCAATGCGCGGCTGGCCCTTCTCTTCTACACCGATGGTGAGAAGCGTTACATCCTGGCTCCTGCTGGAGTCACCATCGGTCAGACCGTGGTATCGGGACCTGAATCTCCCATCGAGGTCGGCAACGCCATGCCGCTCTCTGATATTCCCCTCGGTTCCAGCGTTCACTGCGTCGAGCTTTACGCCGGTCGCGGTGGGCAAATGGTCCGAACGGCCGGAGCCAGCGCTCAGGTGATGGCCAAGGAGGGCGATTACGTCGCCCTGAAGCTGCCATCGACTGAGGTTCGCCTGGTGCGCCGTGAGTGCTACGCCACCATCGGCGAAGTCGGCAACTCGGAGATCCGCAACACAAGCCTTGGCAAAGCAGGTCGCCGTCGCTGGCTTGGACGTCGACCTCAGGTGCGAGGCAGTGTGATGAACCCCTGCGACCACCCTCATGGTGGTGGTGAAGGCCGAGCTCCGATCGGCCGTTCCGGTCCTGTAACCCCCTGGGGCAAGCCTGCGCTGGGCCTAAAGACCCGCAAGCGCAACAAGCCGAGTAACAAGTTCGTCCTCCGCAAACGTCGTAAGACGTCCAAGCGGAGCCGTGGCGGACGCGACTCATGATGCCGCTCACCATTCTGTCGTTCGCTTAATCCGCCATGGGACGTTCACTTAAAAAAGGCCCCTTCATTGCCGACAGCCTGCTTCGCAAGGTTGAAAAGCAAAACGCCGCCGATGACAAGTCGGTGATCAAAACGTGGTCAAGGGCCTCCACGATCCTGCCGCTGATGATCGGCCACACAATCGCGGTTCACAACGGCCGCACCCACGTGCCGGTCTTCGTGACCGAACAGATGGTGGGCCACAAGCTTGGCGAATTCGCCCCCACCCGCACCTTCAAAGGCCACATCAAAGACAAGAAAGGAGGCCGCTGAGACCATGACAACGTCATCCCCAACGGCAACTACCGCCCAAGCCCACGGTCGCTTCATCCGCGGCTCCGTGTCCAAGGTTCGGCGGGTGCTCGATCAGATCCGCGGTCGCAGTTATCGCGATGCGCTGATCATGCTCGAGTTCATGCCGTACCGCTCCACGGGTCCCATCACCAAAGTTCTGCGTTCTGCAGTAGCCAATGCCGAGCACAACCTCGGACTTGACCCTTCAACCCTGGTGATCTCCCAGGCCAGCGCCGACATGGGTCCATCCATGAAGCGCTACCGGCCCCGTGCCCAAGGTCGCGCTTTCGCGATCAAAAAGCAGACCTGCCACATCAGCATTGCTGTGGCAGCCCAGACCGACTCCTGACCCCCTAGCACCCCGACTGATGGGACACAAAATCCATCCAACCGGCTTACGCCTGGGGATCACCCAGGAGCACCGGTCACGCTGGTACGCACCCAGCAAGAGTTATCCGAGCCTCCTTCAGGAGGACGATCGGATTCGCAAGTTCATTCACAAGAAATACGGCTCCGCCGGTATCAGTGATGTGCTGATCGCCCGCAAGGCCGATCAGCTTGAAGTTGAGCTGAAAACTGCACGCCCCGGCGTGTTGGTTGGACGCCAGGGCAGTGGTATCGAAGAGCTGCGCTCCGGCATCCAAAAAACCGTCGGTGACCTGAACCGTCAGGTTCGGATCAATGTGGTCGAGGTCGAGCGTGTCGACGCCGATGCTTTCCTTCTTGCCGAGTACATCGCTCAGCAACTTGAAAAGCGTGTGGCATTCCGTCGCACCATCCGCATGGCCGTGCAGCGAGCACAGCGAGCCGGCGTTCTGGGCCTAAAAATCCAGGTTTCAGGTCGCCTCAATGGTGCTGAGATCGCTCGTACCGAGTGGACGCGTGAAGGTCGGGTGCCTCTGCACACCCTTCGCGCTGACATCGACTACGCCACCAAGGTCGCCAGCACCACCTACGGGGTGCTCGGCATCAAGGTCTGGGTGTTTAAAGGCGAAGTGCTGGGTGATGAAGCCCAGCAACAGCTGCCTGTGGGGGCAACCCCGCGGCGTCGGGCCGGTCGCAGGCCCCAACAGTTCGAAGACCGCTCCAACGAGGGTTGAACAGGAGGCCTGAACCATGCTGAGTCCAAAACGCGTCAAATTCCGTAAGCAGCAACGCGGCCGCATGCGCGGTGTCGCCACCCGTGGCAACACCATCGCCTTCGGTCAATTCGCACTGCAGGCACAGGAGTGCGGCTGGATCACCTCGCGCCAGATCGAGGCCAGCCGTCGTGCCATGACCCGCTACGTCAAACGTGGCGGAAAAATCTGGATCAGGATCTTCCCTGACAAGCCAGTCACTATGCGCGCTGCCGAAACCCGAATGGGTTCAGGTAAGGGCAACCCGGAATTCTGGGTGGCGGTGATCAAGCCGGGCAGGATCCTGTTCGAGATGGGTGGTGACGAAATCACCCCCGAAATCGCCAAGGAAGCCATGCGCCTCGCGCAATACAAGCTTCCTGTGAAGACCAAGTTCATCACTCTCGATGAACAGGAGCAGACATCCGGTGCGCAAGCTCCGGCCGCTGCTGCCGCCACCGTGGAGTCCTGACCATGGCCCGTCCTAATGCCTCCGAACTGCGTCAGCTCTCCGACGCAGATCTCACAGAACAAATCGTCGGCCTCCGTCGCGAGCTGTTCGATCTGCGCTTCCAGCAAGCCACCAGGCAGCTGGCCAACACCCACCGCTTCAAGCAGAGCCGCACAAAGCTGGCTCAACTGCTGACGGTGCAGAAGGAGCGCCAGAGCTCCACCGCCTCCTGATCCTTCGCTTCATACCCATGGCACTCAAGGAAAGGGTCGGCACCGTCGTCAGCGACAAGATGGACAAAACGGTGGTGGTTGCGGTGGAAAACCGCTTTCCCCACCCCATCTACAAGAAGACGGTCAGCCGTACCACCCGTTACAAAGCTCACGACGAGAACAACAGCGTTCGCGTTGGTGACCGTGTTCGCATCACCGAGACCCGTCCACTCAGCCGTCACAAGCGCTGGGCCATCGCCGAGGTACTCAGCCACAGCCCGAAGGCTGAGGAGGTCAACAAATGATTCAGCAGGAATCCTTTCTGACGGTTGCTGACAACAGCGGCGCAAAGCGCATCCAGTGCATCCGCGTGCTGGGAAGCAATCGTCGTTACGCCCATGTGGGCGACGTGATTGTGGCCACCGTGAAGGACGCCATGCCCAACATGGGCGTGAAAAAGTCAGATGTAATCAAGGCTGTGGTGGTCCGCACCAAAGCCACGCTGCGTCGTGACACCGGCAACTCCATCCGGTTTGACGACAACGCCGCCGTCATCATTAACGACGACAAAAACCCCAAAGGCACTCGTGTCTTTGGACCTGTGGCCCGCGAACTACGCGACCGGAACTTCACCAAAATCGTCTCCCTCGCTCCGGAGGTGATCTGAGATGGCAACTGCAACTCCGAAATCCGCCGCAGCGAAGCGCATCAAGATGCGTCTACGTAAAGGCGACACCGTTCAGGTCATCACCGGCAAGGACAAGGGCAAGACCGGAGAGGTCCTGCGCACCCTTCCCAATGAAAACCGCGTGATCGTGGAGGGCATCAATATGCGCACCCGCCACGTCAAACCCACTCAGGAGGGAGAAAGCGGTCGGATCGTCACCGAAGAGGCGTCACTGCATGCCTCCAACGTGATGATCTATTCCACAGATAAGAAGGTGACCAGCCGAGTCGAGCTGATCACAGAGAAGGACGGCAGCAAAAAGCGCCGCCTCAAGAAAACCGGCGAGGTGATCGACTGATCACCACGGACCGCCTTCTGACCAAGCCCAGAAGTCCCATTCCCCAGCCATGTCACTGAAACAGCGCTACAGGGAGACCATTCAGCCCAAATTGCTGAAAGACCTAAGTCTCTCCAATGTCCATGAAGTCCCCAAGGTGGTCAAAGTCACCGTGAACCGGGGACTTGGCGAAGCTGCCGCGAATGCCAAGGCCCTAGAGGCCTCGGTGAATGAACTTGCTCAGATCACCGGCCAGAAAGTGGTGGTGACCCGAGCCAAGAAAGCCATCGCGAGCTTCAAGATCCGCGAGGGTATGCCGATCGGCTGTGCCGTGACTCTTCGCGGCGATCGCATGTACGCCTTTCTCGAGCGACTGATCAACCTGGCACTGCCCCGCATCCGTGACTTCCGTGGCGTTAGCCCCAAAAGCTTCGACGGACGTGGCAATTACACCCTGGGAGTGAGAGAGCAGATCATCTTCCCTGAGATCTCCTTCGACAAGATCGATGCCATCAGGGGCATGGACATCACCATCGTCACGACTGCCCGTTCGGATGAAGAGGGCCGGTCCCTCCTCCGCGAGATGGGAATGCCGTTCCGCAGCAACTGAGCCCTCCTCGGAAACCACTATGGCCAATCACGACCCTATTTCCGACATGCTCACCCGCATTCGCAATGCGAGTGAGAAACGTCACCAGAGCACGAAAGTACCTGCCTCCCGCATGTCTCGCAGCATCGCCAAAGTGCTGCAGCAGGAAGGCTTCATCGCCGAGATCAGCGAGGAAGGCGAAGGAGTTCACACCAACTTGGTGCTTGAACTGAAGTACAGCGGAAAGAACCGCCAACCCACCATCCGCTCCATGCAGCGGGTGAGCAAGCCTGGTCTGCGCATCTACAAGAACACCCGTGGCCTTCCCAAGGTCCTCGGCGGACTGGGGGTGGCGATCATCTCCACCTCCAAGGGTGTGATGAGCGACCGCGATGCCCGCAAGCAGGGCGTGGGCGGTGAAGTGCTCTGCTACGTCCTTTGATCCGGAGCCACAACCATGTCACGTATCGGTAAAGCCCCCATCCCCATCCCTGAGAAGGTGACCGTGAGCCTCAACGGCCTCTCTGTCACGGTGAAGGGACCGAAGGGAGAACTCAAACGCACACTGCCTGAGGGCGTGAGCATCGATCAGGTGGAGAACACCATCGTGCTGTCTCCCACCAGCAGCAAGCGCACCTCCCGTGAGCGCCATGGCCTATGCCGCGCTCTCGTTAACAACATGATTGTTGGCGTCGAGAGCGGTTTCAGCAAAAGCCTTGAAATCATTGGAGTCGGCTCCAGGGCCCAGGTAAAAGGCACCACCCTGGTTGTCTCCGCTGGTTACAGCCACCCCATCGAGGTTGCCGCTCCTAACGGCATCACCTTCAAAGTTGAAAACAACACCAAGGTGACTGTGTCTGGGATCGACAAGGAATTGGTGGGTAATGAAGCCGCCAAAATTCGCTCCATCCGTCCGCCCGAGCCCTACAAGGGCAAAGGGATCCGGTACGAGGGCGAATGGATCCTTCGCAAGGCAGGCAAGTCGGGCAAAAAGTAATCCACTACTAGACGCCGTTCTTCTTTACCCACCATGTCGACCCTCTCCCGTAAACAACAGACCCAGAAGCGTCATCGACGCCTGCGTCGTCACCTCAGCGGCACCGCCGGCAAACCCCGCCTGGCCGTGTTCCGCTCCAACAGCCACATCTATGCCCAGGTCATTGATGATGTCGCTCAGAGCACACTCTGCTCAGCGTCGACCATTGACAAGGACCTGCGCACTAGCCTCAAGGCCAACGGTAATGATTGCAATGCATCGGTAGCCGTTGGTGAACTGGTGGCCAAACGCGCCCTTGCCAAGGGCATCCAACAGGTGGTCTTCGATCGCGGCGGCAACCTGTATCACGGCCGGGTGAAAGCCCTTGCCGACGCCGCCCGGGAAGCGGGCCTTCAGTTCTGATCCTGCTCTCAACATGACCGATTCCAACCCCCAGACCAATCCCAACGACGTGCCATCGGCGGCCGATGTTCCTGCGGCGGCAGAAGGCCAGCAACAGGAACAACGCCGTGGTGGAGGTCGCGACCGTGGTGACCGCCGTGGCGGACGCCGTGGCGACCGACGCAACCAGGAGCGTGACTCCGAATGGCAAGAGCGTGTAGTCCAGATCCGCCGCGTCTCTAAAACTGTGAAAGGCGGCAAGAAGATGAGCTTCCGGGCCATTGTGGTTGTCGGGAACGAGCGCGGTCAGGTCGGCGTCGGTGTCGGCAAGGCCGGCGACGTGATCGGCGCCGTGCGCAAGGGTGTAGCTGACGGCAAAAAGCATCTCGTCAAAGTGCCTTTGACACGTCACAACTCCATTCCGACCCTGTCCAACGGTCGCGATGGTGCAGCCAGCGTCTTAATTCGTCCTGCAGCCCCCGGTACCGGTGTCATTGCAGGCGGCTCGATTCGCACAGTTCTCGAGCTTGCTGGCATTAAAAACGTGCTCGCTAAGCGACTGGGCAGCAAAACCCCTCTAAACAACGCCCGGGCCGCCATGGTGGCTCTCGATAGTCTCCGCACTCACAAGGAGACCGCCAAGGAACGGGGGATCTCCCTCGAGCAGATCTATTCCTGATTCCCCATGACTAATCTCCGACTTGATTCCCTAAAGCCCAATAAAGGCGCGCGGCGCCGCAAACTGCGCAAAGGTCGCGGCATCGCCGCTGGACAGGGTGCGAGCTGCGGTTTCGGCATGCGTGGCCAGAAATCCCGTTCCGGCCGACCGACCCGCCCCGGTTTTGAGGGCGGTCAGATGCCCCTGTACAGGCGAGTGCCCAAGCTGAAGCACTTCACATTGGTGAATCCCAAAAACTTCACCGTTGTGAACGTGTCAGCACTGAATGAGCTCAAAGCCGGCAGCACAGTCAACCTCGACTCACTCGTCAAGGATGGCGTTGTCACAAGCCCCAAGCACCCTCTGAAAATCCTCGGCAACGGGGAACTCAAGGCCAAGCTCACCGTTCAAGCTGCTGCTTTTACGACATCAGCACGAACCAAAATCGAGGCAGCCGGTGGCACCTGCGAACTGCTGGACTGAGATCCATCGATCGACCTCCACAGATCTAACGTCTGAGCCGTCCGCCGGAATGTCATCGGCGGACGGCTTTGCTGCAGCAAGCTCAATCACACAATCTCTGTTCCATGCTCGTCAGTCGGGGACGAAATCCCAGCGCCACTGAAGTCATCACCCAGCTGGTTCAGAACCCTGAGCTGAGAGGCAGGGTTCTCACAACTCTGGGGCTGTTGATGCTCGTGCGTCTCGGCATCTACATCCCGATGCCAGGCATTGACCGTGTCGCTTTCGAACAGTTCATCCAACAGGGTGGACAACTGATTGGTTTCCTCGACATCTTCACTGGCGGCGGCATCTCCACCCTGGGCATCTTCGCTCTCGGGATCCTGCCATTCATCAATGCCTCGATCATCCTTCAGCTGCTCACAGCATCCCTTCCACAACTGGAGGATCTGCAGAAAAATGAGGGAGAAGCGGGTCGTCGCAAACTCGCTCAGATCACGCGCTACGTCGCACTCGGCTGGGGTCTGATTCAAAGCGTGGTCTTCGCCATGATCCTGCGCCCTTACGCAGTAGAGGGACTTCCCGTCGGTGTGTTCGTGGTGCAGACAGCACTGGCCCTGGTCACCGGATCGATGATCGTGATGTGGCTGAGTGAAGTGATCACAGAACGAGGCATCGGCCAGGGAGCCTCACTCGTGATCTTCCTGAACATTGTGGCCACCCTGCCTCAAGCGCTCGGCTCCACCATTGAGAAAGCCCAAACCGGCGATCGCAACGATGTGTTCGGAATCGTGATCCTGGTTCTGGTGTTCCTGGTCACGATCGTGGGAATCATCTTTGTGCAGGAAGGACAACGCCGGCTTCCGATCGTCAGTGCGAAGCGTCAGGTGGGCGGCGGAGCCGTCTTGCCCAATCGCCAGAGCTACCTGCCCTTGAAGCTCAATGCCGGCGGCGTGATGCCGATCATCTTTGCCTCGGCTCTAATTTTCCTGCCGATCACGATTGCCAACTTCAGCCAGAACCCTTTTCTGATCCGAGCAGCCACTGCCCTGAATCCAGGCAGCTCGAACCCATGGCCTTATGCCTTGGTGTTCTTCTCCCTGATTCTCGGCTTCTCTTATTTCTATGCGTCCCTGACCTTTAACCCGGTGGATGTCGCCAGCAATCTCAAGCGCGGAGGGGTAGCAATCCCAGGAGTCAGGCCTGGAACAGCAACAGCGAATTACCTCGAGGGGGTTAAAAACAGACTCACTCTGCTGGGCGGACTCTTCCTCGGTGCTGTCGCCATCATTCCTTCTGCCGTGGAGCGTGCAACCAATGTGCAAACCTTCCAAGGCCTTGGAGCTACCTCGCTGCTGATCCTGGTGGGTGTTGCGATTGACACTGCCAAGCAAGTGCAGACCTATGTGATCTCTCAGCGCTACGAGGGAATGGTGCGCCAGTAACTCGGCACCTTCGGGCAGTCGCTCCGAAACAACACAACAGCGGCGGATCCTCCACATCTGTTGATCTCGTCTACCTCAACCACCCAGAATCGCCATGAAACAACGTCTTCTGTTTGTGGGCCCGCCCGGTGCCGGCAAGGGCACGCAAGCTGCCCTTCTCTGCGAAAAGCACGATCTTCGGCATCTGTCCACCGGCGATCTGCTCAGAGCTGAGGTGGCCGCAGGCAGTGACCTCGGCAAGGAAGCGGAAGCCGTAATGAACCGGGGTGCATTGGTTACGGACAACTTGGTGCTGGCCATCGTCAAGGCACAGCTCTCTGCTCTTAACGGCCAGGGCTGGCTGATGGATGGCTTTCCACGCAACGTGGCGCAGGCCGAGGCACTGGCGCCTCTGCTTCAGGAACTCGATCAAGCGATTGAGAGCGTTGTGTTGCTGGAGCTTGATGATTCCGTTCTGATCGAGCGAATGCTCGGCCGCGGTCGTGCTGACGACAACGAGGTGGTGATCCGCAACCGTCTTGAGGTCTACAAGCAGCAGACAGCTCCCCTGATCGATCACTACAGCAAGCAGAACCTGCTGGTCAGAGTGCAGGCCAACGGCAGTGTTGAAGCCATTGCTGAGCGAATCGAGAATGTTGTTGCTTGACCCGCTGTGGTACGGTAGCTGTTTGCAACAATGGAGAGCTTCGCCCCATGAAGGTGCGTTCCTCGGTTAAAAAAATCAGCCCTGACGATCAAATCGTCAAGCGCAGAGGTCGCATCTACGTGATCAATAAGAAGCGCCCTCGCAACAAGCAACGCCAGGGCTGAAGCCTCGGCCTGCCCTCTCATCGCAGGGTCCTGTCCCTGCTCCCTGAATTGAAGACTTCCCAGGCAAAGGAAGTCATTGTCCACCTCGATTAATTGCTCAGTGGCACGGATTGCTGGTGTCGACATTCCCCGCGACAAGCGGATCGAAGTCGCCCTCACCTACATCTACGGAATTGGCCCGACCCGGGCCAAAACCATCCTTTCCAAGACTGGTGTCAATCCCGACATCAGAGTGAAGGATCTCGAGGACGGTGATGTGCAGAAACTGCGCGGTGCCACCGAGACCTTCACCATTGAGGGTGACCTGCGCAGGCAGGAGGGGATGGCCCTCAAGCGCCTCCAGGACATCGGCTGCGTGCGCGGTCGGCGCCATCGCATGAGCCTCCCGGTGCGCGGACAGCGAACCCGCACGAATGCGCGAACCCGTCGCGGAGCTCGCAAGACCGTGGCCGGCAAGAAGAAATAAGCCGCTTCGGCCCATCGGATCCTTCAGTTCCTTAAGCCCCCTCCATCTCCAGGCCCATGGCCAAAACAGTCAAGAAATCAGGTCCCAAGAAGGCCAAACGCAACGTTCCCAATGGCGTTGCCCATATCCAAAGCACCTTCAACAACACGATCGTCTCGATCACCGATACCACTGGAGAAGTCATCTCCTGGTCCTCGGCAGGTGCCAGCGGCTTCAAAGGTGCGCGCAAGGGCACCCCATTTGCAGCGCAGACCGCAGCCGAAGCAGCGGCCCGCAGAGCTCTTGAGCAGGGCATGCGCCAGATCGAAGTGCTTGTGCGTGGCCCCGGCTCAGGCCGTGAAACCGCGATCAGGGCTTTGCAGGTTGCTGGCCTAGAAATCACTTTGATCCGCGACGTCACTCCCCTGCCTCACAACGGCTGTCGCCGTGCCAAGCGTCGGCGCGTCTGAGCCAACGCGTCCCTGTTCAGGTCCCTCTCTCCCCCGCCTCAGACTGTGTTGCAATACCAGATCGACCGTATCGAGCACCAGATCGCTGACGATCGCTCCCAGACCGGTGTGTTTCTCATCGGCCCCCTCGAACGGGGCCAGGCCACAACCCTAGGCAATTCCCTGCGGCGTGTGCTCATGGGCAATCTTGAAGGCACCGCTGTCACAGCTGTCCGGATTGCCGGAGTCAACCACGAGTACGCGACCATCCCCGGAGTTCGGGAGGATGTGCTCGATATTCTGCTGAACTGCAAACAGATCACGGTCAACAGCCGCACCAACGAGCTTGAGATCGGTCGTCTTGTCATTGCTGGCCCTGCAACGGTGAAAGCCCGGGATCTGCAGTTCTCCTCCCAGGTCCAGGTCGTGGATGGTGAACGCGTGATCGCCACGGTGAGCGATGGCTACAGCCTCGAGCTCGAGGTTCATGTGGAGCGCGGTGTGGGCTATCGCCCCGTCGACCGTCACAACGAAGACACCAGCGCGATCGATCTTCTCCAGATCGATTCCGTGTTCATGCCCGTGCACAGGGTGAACTTCACCATTGACGAGACGGCAGTAGCTGAGGGTGGTTCCGCCCGAGAGCGCCTGCGCATGGAAGTGGTAACCGATGGTTCGATCACACCTGACGATGCCATCGCTCAGTCCGCGAACCAACTGATCGAGCTCTTCCAACCTCTCGCCACCGTCACCATGGTGGAAGAAGTTCAGGCAGAACCTGAGCCGACTGCCGAAGCTCAGATTCCTCTCGAAGAATTGAATCTGTCTGTGCGTGCCTACAACTGCCTGAAGCGCGCTCAGGTCAATTCCGTCTCCGATCTGATGGGCTTCAGCTACGAGGATCTACTGGAGATCAAGAACTTCGGTTCCAAGTCGGCTGATGAAGTGATTGAAGCGCTTGAAAGGATCGGCATTCAAATCCCCCAGAGCCGCACCAGCGTCTGACTCTTACCTTCCCCCGTACTCCAGTCCCTCCAGAACCATGCGTCACCAATGTCGAGTCCCACAGCTGGGACGTCCCGCTGACCAACGCAAAGCCATGCTTCGTGGCCTCACAACACAGCTGATCCGCGAAGGTCGCGTCACCACCACCAAAGCCCGTGCCAAGGCACTGCGTGACGAAACCGAACGGATGATTACTCTCGCCAAGGAGGGCAGCCTTGCCTCCCGGCGCAGGGTTCTGGGATACGTCTACGACAAGCAGCTTGTGCATGCCCTGTTCGAGAAAGCTCCTGATCGCTACGGCGATCGCAAAGGTGGCTACACCCGCATCACTCGTACGGTGCGTCGTCGCGGAGACAATGCCGAGATGGCGATCATTGAGCTGGTCTGAGGTTCGGCGTCAGCATCACGGAAATCACCATCCCGGAACCCTCGGCTGAGGCTGTCGGCATCCGCCTTAAGCGGATTGCTCTCAGTCTCCAGTACGAGGGCTCTTCATTTTGTGGATGGCAACGTCAACCCAACGGCACCAGCGTGCAATCGGTGCTCGACGATGCCATCTCAGTGCTCGACCCCCATCGGCCGATACAGACCGTGGCTGCAGGGCGGACAGATGCTGGCGTCCATGCCTCCGGTCAGGTGGTGCATTTCGACAGCTGCGGCCCCATACCAGCTAAGCGCTGGGCGCCTGCTCTCAATGGCCGTTTGCCGTCCTCGATCCGGGTGCGAGAAGCGGTGGAACGTCCCCTTGGATGGCACGCCTGCTACTCCGCCAGCTACCGGCGCTACCGCTACACCCTTTACAACGGTCGAAGGCCAAACCTGTTTCTTGCGCCCTGGAGCTGGCATCGCTACCAGACACGACTGGATGAACAGGCGATGGAACAAGCACTTCAGGGCCTACTTGGAAGTCACGACTTTGCAGCGTTCCAACGAGCAGGCAGCCGACGATCCCACTCGCGCACAACGATCCAGGATGTGTCCATCCAGCGGCGAGGAGACCTGATTCACTTCGAGATTCAGGCCAGCGGTTTTCTGTATGGGATGGTGCGTCTGCTGACGGGCCAGCTCGTAGCTGTTGGAGAGCACCGACTGACGCCGGAACACTTTGAACGCCGTTGGAGAGAACGTCGCCGCAGTGAAGTAAAAGATGGAGCACCGGCGCAGGGACTCTGCCTGCTGCGCGCCGGTTATCCGGAAAGCATCTTCAGCAAGGGCGGCTGGTACGATTGTCAACCGACGTTTTTTCTGGCCTCAGAGGACCCTCCTCCGGATCCTCCCCCGTGGCCAATCAGTACCTGAGCGGGCCATTCCACTCAACTGATTCGATCAGTGAGGGAACCATCGACAGGTAAAGTCGATCTTTGAGCTTTGAACAGCACGCCATGGCGTGGCTGAAGCTCCTGCCCAGCTTCGTCGCTAGCGACGGGGCATAACCGAACCGGCATGCCGGCGCGATGAACAAGACCTCCGTCCCCTCCATCGATTCAATCGACCGCCAGTGGTATCTGGTGGACGCTGAGAATCAAACTCTCGGCCGTCTGGCGACCGAAGTGGCTTCCGTGCTTCGCGGCAAAAACAAAGCCAGCTACACCCCTCACCTCGACACCGGCGATTTTGTCGTTGTCGTCAATGCCGAAAAGGTGAAGGTCAGTGGCAGCAAGCCGCAACAGAAGCTTTATCGCCGACATTCCGGACGCCCCGGAGGAATGAAGGTAGAGACCTTCGCTCATCTTCAGGAGCGTCTTCCTGAGCGAATCGTGGAAAAAGCCATCAAGGGCATGCTTCCCCACAACGCTTTGGGTCGCCAGATGTTCCGCAAACTGAAGGTGTACAAGGGTGCAGATCATCCGCATTCCGCCCAGCAGCCTCAGCCCCTGCAGCTCGATCCCGCCGCTTCCGCCAAATGAGCACCTCCAATTCTGTCGTCTATTGGGGCACCGGTCGTCGTAAGACCTCAGTCGCCCGCGTTCGCCTGATCCCCGGTAACGGCACGATCACCATCAACGGTCGTCCTGGAGATAACTATCTCAATTACAACCCTGCGTACATCGCTGCCGTCAAGGCGCCATTACAGACTCTGGGTCTGACCACTGAGTACGACGTGCTCGTCAACGTGAGAGGAGGTGGGCTCACCGGACAGGCTGATGCCATCAAGCAGGGCGCCGCTAGGGCTCTTTGCGAGCTCTCCTCCGATAATCGCAAACCTCTCAAAACCGAAGGTCACCTCAGTCGTGACCCACGGGCCAAGGAGCGTCGCAAGTACGGCCTCAAGAAAGCCCGCAAAGCTCCCCAGTTCTCCAAGCGCTGATCCCTGTCATGCCCAAGCCCGACATTCATCCAACCTGGTACCCCGACGCCAAGGTGATCTGCAACGGAGAAGTGGTCATGACCACTGGCTCCACACAGCCGGAAATCCATGTAGACGTTTGGAGTGGTAACCATCCGTTCTTCACTGGTACCCAGAAGATTCTCGACACTGAAGGACGTGTGGATCGCTTTATGCGCAAGTACGGCATGGGCAGCACCGCCAGCGTCAACGAAGACAAGAAAGCCCCCGCTAAGGACGAGTCGAAGGCTGAAGCCTGATGCGCTCTGCAATCGACGCACAAGCGATCGATCACTACATTTTTTGCCCCCGAATGCAGACACTGCTCTGCCTTCGGGGCTTTTTTCTGAAAGGGCACAACCGTCAGGTCCTTTCCCGACCATGCTTCTGAGGCCATGGACTCCTCAACTCTGATCAGCCGTCTTGAGGCCGCGACCAGCAGTTTCCACAACCTGGAACGCCAACTCGCTGACCCCGATGTGGCTTCGGATCCGGAGCGTCTGCAGTCCGTGGCCAAAGAACGCTCGCGCCTTGAACCTCTGGTCGTCGATTACAACAGCCTTCAGAACGTTCTCCATGAACGGGATCAGGCGCGAACGCTGCTGCGTGAAAGCCGCGGCGATGCCGAGATGGAAGAACTGGCGCAGCTGGAACTGCAAGCTCTAGAGCAACATCATGACGAACTGATCCAACGGCTGACACTTGCACTGCTTCCCCAGGATCCGCGCGATCAACGCAGTGTGATGCTGGAAATCAGAGCCGGGGCAGGCGGCGATGAAGCCTCACTCTGGGCTGGAGACCTTGCCCGCATGTATGAGCGATTCAGCAGCCGACGCGGTTGGACGGTCCAGCCCGTGAGCGCCAGCGAGGCCGACCTTGGCGGTTACAAAGAACTGATTCTGTCCGTCAAAGGCGATGCCGTCTTCAGCGAATTGAAATTTGAAGCCGGTGTTCATCGCGTGCAGCGTGTACCGGCAACGGAATCCCAAGGCCGTGTGCATACGTCCACAGCAACGGTGGCTGTGATGCCGGAAGCAGATCCCGTAGAAGTGCAGATTGAACCAGGAGATCTTGAGATCAGCACGGCGCGATCGGGAGGAGCCGGTGGTCAAAACGTGAACAAAGTGGAAACAGCCGTGGACCTGCTGCACAAACCGAGCGGCATCCGTGTGTTCTGTACGCAGCAACGCTCTCAGCTTCAGAACCGTGAGCGGGCCATGGAGATTCTGCGAGCCAAGCTCTACGAGCGCCAGCTCGCCGAAGCGAATGAACGGGAGAGTTCAGCCCGACGATCCCAAGTGGGCACGGGCGACCGCAGCGAAAAAATCCGCACCTACAACGCCAAAGACAACAGAGTTACCGATCATCGACTGGGTAGGAATTTCAGTCTTGAATCCGTTCTTCAGGGACAGATGGAGGATGTGATCGGTGCCTGTGTCGCCGAGGAACAGCGCAGCAAACTGGAGCAACTCAGCCAACAGACCGACGATTGATCCAAATCGGTCAGACGCCGATGACGTATTTGGCCCACTCGCTGTGGCGACCCGAATCGATCTGACGAACGGCCTCGAAACTCAAACTGCTGAGGGGACGACGCGGAACCCGTTTGAGAGGCATGCCCGCTTCTGAAGGGGTGCGGCTTGCCTTGCGGACATTGCAACTCGTACAGGCCGTGGTCACGTTGTCCCAGGCATCAGTTCCACCGCGGCTGCGGGGGATTACATGGTCAATCGATAGGAGTTCCCGGCTGCCGCAGTACTGACAGGTGTGATTATCCCGCTGAAACACGTTGCGGCGTGTCATAGGGACCTGGCGAAAAGGCACGCGCACGAATTGACGCAGACGGATGACTGTCGGCAGATGCATATCACTGCGGACAAGGTGCTTGGAATCGTGTTCCAGACTCTCGGCCTTCCCCTTGATCATCATCACGACGGCTCGACGCCAGGTGGTGATGTTCAAAGGCTCGTAGGACGCATTGAGAACGAGAACCTGGCCCATGCCAGCTCCCTGATTACACGTCATGCTATCGGGGTCACAAGGGCAGCTTTGTGACCTTCACTACCCAGCCCCGATGCCCGACCTGTCCGCTGATCACAACAGTCCCTCCAGCCTCGAGATGGCTGCTGGAGCTGACCCGAGGCAGCGAGCCTGGATGGAAGTATCGGCCTCCGCTGTTGAACACAACGCCAGAGCGTTGAAACGTTTGCTGGCAACAAACTGCGCACTGATGGCGGTCGTCAAGGCTGACGGCTACGGGCATGGAGCCGAAACTGTTGCCCGGGCCGCCATCTGCGGAGGGGCGACCAGCCTTGGAGTCGCCACCCTGCAGGAGGGAATCGAACTGCGTCGCGCGGGACTGGAGTTGCCGGTGCTGGTGCTGGGCAATCTCACCCAACCCGAAGAACTGCGCTCCTGCCTGCACTGGCAGCTGATGCCCACCCTGAGCAGCATGCGCGAGGCGCTTCTCTGCCAGAACCTGGCCAATGGCAGTGGCCGTCAGTTCACGGTGCAGCTCAAGCTCGACACCGGCATGACTCGGCTCGGCTGTGATTGGCAGGACGGGGAACGCCTGACCGAGGCGATCCTGCAGCTCGATCAATTGAATCTAGGAGGTGTTTATAGCCATCTCGCTCTTGCCGATGGAGAACTTGAAGGCCATGCCGAACAGATCACGCGCCTGCAGCAGGAGCGTTTCGAGGCCGTAACGCGTAAGCACCGACAACAGGGTTTGCAGCGACATCTGGCCAATTCGGCAGGCACCCTGCGGGACCCATCGCTGCATCACGATCAGGTGCGAGTGGGATTGGCTCTCTACGGCCATGCCCCAGGTGCCCATCTGGAGCAGAGCCTCGATCTTCAACCGGCAATGACCGTGAAAGCGCGGGTCACCCTGATCCGTGAGGTCTCAGCAGGTGTGGGGGTGAGCTACGGGCACCGCTTTGTCACCAATCGGTCCAGTCGACTGGCCGTGATCGGTATCGGCTACGCCGATGGAATCAGCCGCTGCCTGTCAGGGCAAATCCACGCCCTGCATCGCGGCCAAACCCTTCCTCAGGTTGGTGCCATCACCATGGATCAGCTGGTTCTGGATGTCACCGATCATCCCGATCTTGAGACCGGTGATGTCGTTACGCTGCTGGGACAGAATGAACAGCAGGTCATCCGCCCCCAAGACTGGGCGCAACTTTCGGGTTCCATCCCCTGGGAAGTGTTGTGCAGCTTCAAGCATCGCCTGCCGCGACTGGTGGTCTGAAGGGCACCCTCTTGATAGGGTGGGCGGGCCGCTGGAGAGGTGGCTGAGTGGTTGAAAGCGGCTCCCTGCTAAGGAGTTACAGGAGGCAACTTCTGTCGAGGGTTCGAATCCCTCCCTCTCCGTTGAACTGAAACAGCGAGTCGTCAATCGGCTCCGTACGCCGCTAGTTCCTTCGCCATCTGCGGAAGCAGATGTTCATCGCCGGCGCGCTCCTTGCCTTCACTGAAGACCACCAGCAGACAAGGTGCCTGCCCATCGATACACCACCAGGCTGCGTCATGACGGGCCTGACTCATCCACCCGGCTTTACTCCAGAGCTGACTGCCTTCGGGCAAACCCTCACCAAGAAAGCCATCAACTTGATTCTCCGGATCATTCAATCTGTCTGACTTGCTGAGTGAGCGAGCCAATCGGGCTCGGAGTCTCTGACAGGCCGGGGGTGAAAGCACGCCATCAGTCATGACCGCCTCGAGAATCCTGGCGACAGCAGCCGTGCAGAGGGCATTGCGATTGTTGTTGTCCTCCCCGTAGAACACACGCTCACGTCCATAAGGACCATCACCCCAGGTTTTCTGGCAGCAATTGACGCGCTCCAGCTCAGGCCAGCCGAAACCATGAAACCAATCATTCACCAGACGGCGTTGCTGCTGCCACTGCTCCCATGCAGGGGAGCGCAACGGCGGACCACTGGTGGTGCCGGTTAGCAGATCTAGGATCAAGCCCGTGGCGTCATTGCTGGAGTCAGCCAGCATGTCGAGAAGCGCACGACGAAGTTCTTCGCTGTCTGGAATCAGATCACGCTGCAACCAGTGCTCGGCCGCCACGGCATACAACAACTTCACCACGCTGGCGGGATAGAGCAGCTTCTGGTCAGCCCAGGCCGCACCGCTACCGCTGCCATTGGTCGGCGACGTGGTGTCGTAACGCACCCAGCTCACGGCCACTTGATCGTGAAGACCTGGACGGCCCTCAGCCGCCAGCCTGTCGATTAAAGCAACCAGGTGCTGCTGCATCGCCGGCTCGGGACGGTAGAACGCCATGGCACTGGCTACTGGCAATGCCGACCCTAGGCACCCCGATCTCTCCGGGTCTGATCAACCCAGGAAGCTGCTGGAAACTGATCAAAGGACAGAACGGCTACGCCAGGCCCACGGAGAAGGGACTCGCCACCCAGGCCGCAGCGGGTCGAGGCTTCAAGGTCGCCGCACCCTTGTGCCCCGAAGATCACGGACGTTTGCAAGTTGTGCTTCTCGAGGATGGCTACCCCTGCTGGCTGTCCATCGATGAACTGGCCGGTCAGGCTGTGGCCTGTGAGACCTGGCAGCCGTGTCTGCTCTCAAGCTCTGAAATCAGCAGCAGACTGCATGCGGTTCTGGAGTGGCTGAAAGCCGCCGCCGAGCGCGACAACACCTACCTGTGGGGAGGCACCATCGGGCCTGATCTTGACTGTTCCGGCCTTGTGCAGACAGCCTTCGCTAACAGTGGGATCTGGCTGCCCAGAGATGCTTATCAGCAGGAAAGGTTCTGCCAGCCGGTGGCGGTGCAGCCGGACAACCTCAACGAATTGCGCGCCGGAGACCTGATCTTCTTCGGCAGCACTGAGCGCTGCACCCACGTCGCCATCCATCTCGAAAACGGCCACTACATGCACAGCTCAGGGATTGAACATGGACGCAATGGCATCGGCATCGACAGCCTGAATCCCGAGGATCTCCATCCTGTGGCCAGTCACTACAGAGCTGAACTGCGAGGTGCCGGCCGGGTGATCCGCTGCCATGACGGCAGCACCCTCCCTTGACTGCTGCTGTTGATGATCTAACCGTCTGCCTGACTTGGCCTCTCGGTATTGGTCCAACAGGCGCCGATTAGGTTGCATTGACATCGATCGGATCCTGATGACGGCTGGGCTGGACCTTTCGGTTGTGGTGCCGCTGTACAACGAGGACGAAAGCCTGCCTGAGCTGGTGGACCAGCTGCTCAACGCGCTGCGACCCACCGGAGAGCGGTTTGAGCTGGTGCTGGTCAATGACGGTTCAACGGACGACACCGCTTCAGTGCTAGAGCGCATCAGCAACAAAGTGCCTGAGCTGGTGGGGGTTCTGCTGCGCAAGAACTACGGTCAGACCGCTGCCATGGCGGCAGGTTTCGATGTGGCCGAAGGGCAAGTGATCGTGAGCCTCGATGGTGATCTACAGAACGATCCCGCCGACATCCCCCTGCTGCTCAACAAGCTGCGCGAGGGGTATGACCTGGTGAGCGGTTGGCGTTTTGATCGCCAGGATGCCGAGCTTCAGAGAAAGCTTCCCTCCAGGCTGGCCAACCGCCTGATCGGGAGAGTGACCGGGGTTCGTCTACATGACTATGGCTGTTCGCTCAAGGCCTATGACCGCGACGTGCTGTCCGACATGCGCTTATACGGAGAGCTGCATCGCTTTCTGCCGGCGCTGGCCTTCATCGAAGGAGCCCGCATCACCGAAGTGAAAGTGAACCACCGTGCGCGTCAGTACGGAGCCAGCAAATACGGCATTGATCGCACTTTTCGAGTGCTGATGGACCTGCTCACGGTGTGGTTCATGAAACGCTTCCTCACCCGGCCGATGTACGTCTTTGGGTTTGGAGGCCTCGTCGCCATCGCAACAAGCCTGGTGGCAAGCGCCTATTTGCTGATGATCAAGCTGACGGGTGAAGACATCGGGAACAGGCCACTGCTCACCTTGGCGGTCGTGCTCGGCCTGGCCGGGATCCAGCTGTTCTGCTTCGGACTGTTAGGAGAACTGCTGATCAGGACCTACCACGAGAGCCAGGGGCGCCCGATTTATCGCATCCGGGCAACGTTGCGCGGGGGACGGGCCACCTGAGCAGGAGACGGTCGGGATGCGCCACGGTGTCGCTCGATTGCTGTTGCAGCGGCTTCGACAACCAGACTGTCGGCATCACGCAGACCTCGCCTCAGCAAAGGAAGAACGGAGCTATGCCCCCATTGACCGGCCACCCTCACGGCCTCAAGCCTCTGGTCTGGGTTGCCTTGATCCATCCACTTGCGTAACCGGCGCTCAAGCGAAATCCGCTCAGCGCTGCTGGCTGGAGGCGTGAACGGAGCCGACTCCAAGTCATCCCTGGCAGAACCTGCCTTCTTCTCATCATCTTTCTGCGGCAACGAAGCCTGAACCAGGCCCAGCTGAGCTCTGTTGATGGCTGCGACAGATGTCGCATCAGTGCTGCGCAACAACGTTTTTCCAGGCCGACGACCAAGACCCCAGAGCACGACCACTAGTACAAGGGCGGCACCACCTGCAAGCAGCTGATTCATGGGTTCAAAGCGGCGGATGCCGAATGGATTGAACTTTTATGTCACCGACCGGACCGGTCGAAGACCACTAGAAAGGCAGTCTTTACAGTAACCGCAGACATTTGGGTCGCTGCCATGACTGGAGATTTCGTTGCTTCCTGGATGCCTTCGGTTTTCATTCCATTGGCTGGGGTTTTGGGTCCAGCTGTCGTGATGGTTCTGATGTTCAATCTGATCGAAACCACTGCTGACTGATCGCGCTCAGGCTCCGGCCAACGATCAAGCGCATTGCCCACCCACCGCTTTTTTATCCATGTCTGTTTCCCCCGTCGCCGATCCAACGGTTGGCAATCTGGCCACTCCGGTGAACAGCAGCTACTTCACCAAGGCCTACCTCAACGCTCTGCCTGCGTACCGTCCTGACCTCTCGCCAAACCGTCGTGGTCTGGAAATTGGGATGGCGCACGGCTTCCTGCTATACGGCCCCTTCGCTGTGTGCGGCCCGCTCCGAAATGGCGATTACGCCGCGACAGCAGGATTGCTCGCCTCCATCGGATTGGTGTCAATCCTGACCGTGTGTCTCTCGATCTACGGCACCGCTGGGAACGGACCTAAGGTGCAACCGGCTGACGCCACCATCGACAACCCGCCGTCTGACCTCTTCACCAAGGCTGGCTGGGCTGAATTTGCCAGTGGCTTCTGGCTCGGTGGCTGTGGAGGCGCTGCATTCGCCTGGTTCTTGGCCAGCTCAACATTTGTGCTTCCGTTGGTGAAAATTGCCGGCGGCGTCTGGAGCGTCAACTGAGTTCCAAACTCCAGTCATCTGCACAATCGATCCGATCGATCGGATTCCATTAAGCCCCGAATGAGCACTGACTTCTCATTCGGGGCTTTCTGCTGCCAGGATCTGGGCCCTTACTGAGCGGTCGCCGAGTTGCGGTCCATCTCCCAGCCATTTCTGAGACGGCCCGTCTTCACCATCGTCTGCAGCTTATTGGTGCTGCTGGCTGGGGTGGTGTCTCTGGTGGGCCTCGGCCTTGAAGACCTGCCTCAACTGGCACCCACCCGCGTGAGCGTGAGCGCCAGTTTTCCTGCCGCAGGCCCGGAAGTGGTAGAGCAAAGCGTCACAGCAGTGCTGGAAAAACAGCTCAGCGGCCTGGATGGCCTGGAGAGCATGACCTCCAGCAGCAGGCAGGGTGGAGCCAGCCTCAGCCTGCGCTTCGAGTCAGGCGATCCGGAGCTCAACGCGATCAAGGTTCAGAACGAGGTCAATCTGGCCAGCCGCCGACTGCCCCAGTCAGTGACCAGACAGGGGCTGAATGTGAACCGCTCCACAAATGACCTGCTGCTGATCCTCGGCTTCAGCGCTCCTCCCGGGATGTATGAGCCGATCTTCATCGGTGGCTGGCTCGACCAACGCCTCAGTGAAGGCCTGCGAAGCACGCCTGGGGTTGGCGACATCCGTGTGTTCGGCAGTAGCGAGCTCGCCTACCGCCTCTGGTTGGATCCCAATCGCTTGGAGCAATTCAGTCTGTCCACCAACGACATCACCGCCGCTCTGGCAGAGCAGAACGTTCTTGCCGCAATAGGCAACCTGGGCGAGGCACCGGCTCCAGCAGGACAGCTTTTCAGCCTGCCCGTGGATGCTGAAGGGCGGCTGCGCAGCCAGGCCGACTTTGCAGCCATGGTGGTAAAACGCACCGAAAACGGTGGCCTGGTTCGCCTGAAGGATGTAGGTCGCGTTGAGCTTGGCCAACGCAACTACGGAAGCAGCGCGCTCAATCTTCAGGGCGAAAGCTCAGTGGCTGTCGGTATCTTCCAGCGGGATGGATCGAACGCTCTGGAGGTCAGTCGTGCGGTTCGGGAGAGGCTGAAAAGCCTGGAAAGCAGCTTTCCCCCTGGGTTGGACGTGCAGATGATCTTTGATGTGGCCGAAAACGTCCAGGCCAATCTCGATCGCACCAGAGACACCCTCAGGGACGCGGTGCTGCTGGTGCTGGTGGTGCTGGTGCTGTTTCTGGGACGCTGGCGCCTGGCCTTGATTCCTGGCCTGGCGGTGCCTGTGGCGTTGATCGGCAGTCTGGTGGTGGTGCGCCTCAGCGGGTCGAATCTCAACAGCCTGATCCTGTTCGGCCTCGTGCTGGCCACGGGCATCGTTGTCGACGATGCCATCGTTGTCAGCGAAGACATCGCAGGCCGGATCGAACGGGGCGAGGAGCCCCAGGGCGCTTCGGAAGATGCGATGGCAGAGCTTGCGGGCGCAGTTTTAGCCACATCTCTGGTTCTGGCTGCTGTCTTTCTGCCGGTTCTGCTGATCCCTGGCTCCATTGGCCGCCTTTATCAACCGATTGCTCTGGCCATCAGCGGCGCAATTCTGTTCTCAACGTTCAATGCCCTCACGTTCACTCCGATGGCCTGCGCCCGTGTGCTGGGAAAGGGCGACGGACGATTGCCAGCACCGTTCAGATCGATCAGTCGCCGACTGCGGGAGGGCATGGCCCGGTTGCAAGGTCTTTACGCAAAGATGCTGGCGGTCTGGCTGGCACGGGGCAGAACCGTGATCGCGCTGGTGCTGGCAGGACTGATGCTCACCGGCATTGGTCTGGCGACGATCCCCACCTCCTTCATCCCCGACGAAGATCAGGGCCAGGTGCGCGGATATTTCACGCTGCCGGAAGGGGCAAGCCTGGAACGTACCGAGGCTGTGATGGAACGCATCCGCGAGGTCGTCGCTGAAGAGCCCCTGATCCGCAGCGGCAATTTCTATGCCGGAAGCTCATTCGGACAGAGCGGCGAGGACACGGGGTCTTTCTATCTGCGCCTCACACCCCTGAAAGAACGCCCTGGGCGGCAGAACAGCAGTCAATCCGTGAAGCAGCGTCTGAACAGCGAGCTGAGACGACGCATCACCGATGCCCAGGTGATTGTGACCACGCCGCCCACAGTGCGGGGGTTCAGCAGTGAATCAGGCCTGCAGATGGAACTGCTGGATCGCAGTGGCGGCCAGCTCAGCCTGCAGGATTTCGAGAATCAGGCCCAGCAGTTCATCCTGGCTGCCCAGAACTCCGGGCAGTTCCAGCGCGTGAGCACGCGCTTCGATGCAAGCTCACCGCGTTGGAAACTGGAGCTTGACCGCAGCCAGATGGCAGCGCTGGACCTACCGGTGGGTCCGACTCTGAGGGACATCGGAACCGCCATCGGAGGCCGTTTCATCGATGACACCTTCTCAGGGGGGGAGATCCGCAGCATCTACATCCAACTGGAGGGAACTGACCGCAGCAAGCCTGGAGATCTCACGAGCCTGATGGTGCGCAACCGCAGCGGCGACCTGGTCTCATTAGCGAACGTTGCGCAACTGAAACGTGATTCAGGAGCGAATCGAATCACCCATTACAACCAGAAGCGATCGATCAGCATCACTGCCATCCCTTCAGATGGGATCAGCAGTGGCCAGGCCATCGATCTCCTTCAGGCGATCAGTGATCGGACCGGAGGCAACAACCTGGGCCTGGCCTTCACCGGTCTTGCCAGAGAGGAGACCCGAGCGGAATCCGTGTCCTGGGTGCTGTTCGGACTTGGCGTCACGGTGGTGTATCTGTTGCTGGCGGGCCTCTATGAAAGCTTTGTGGATCCGCTGATCATCCTGCTCACAGTGCCGATGGCACTGCTGGGAGCCTTGATCGGCCTGAAGCTGCGCAGTCTCACGCTCGACGTCTTCGCCCAGATGGGCTTGCTGGTGCTGGTGAGCCTGGCCGCCAAGAACGGAATCCTGATTGTTGAATTCGCCAATCAACGGCTTGCCCAGGGAACCGCCCTGATCGATGCCATCGAGGAAGCGGCGCTCAACAGAATGAGGCCGATTCTGCTGACAGCGGTGACATCGCTGGCCGGATTTCTGCCATTGCTGCTTGCCACCGGAACAGGCTCCTCCAGTCGCATCAGCATCGGCACCGTTGTCTTCAGCGGACTGCTGGTGTCAACGCTGCTCTCGCTGTTCATCGTGCCGGCCACCTATCTGCTGTTCAAGCGTTGGAGAGGAGTTGGCCCGGCAAAGCCCGAGCTAGACGGCTGAGTTCAACAGGGTTCAAAGCGCTCGTTCAGAGCCGGACCTCCACCTGGCGGGACCAGGCACTTGCCTCCAGGCGACGATTCAGCCGCTGAGTCCGTAATCGCGATAGACGCGAAAGTTTTTGGAATAACAGTGGGCTGAGGTTCAGCACGCTCAGTCATCTGCTCTTCCACCTCAAGCTGAGCCAAGTCGATTCGCTCTCTTGGCAGGATCTGCATGGTGAGGTTGTAACCGGCCGCGACGCCAACCAGCAGCACCACGAGTTCCAGTTTGGGGGGCAGGGAAGGAAACGACATCCAGGACTCAACCAATTGGTGATGGACCAGTAGAAGCGAACGACAGGAGCAAAACATGACTGAGATCTGTCGAAGCCATGACGCTTTGCGTACGAAGCGACGCTGCAGCGATTTGTAAGGTGTGTGCTCCCTGAACCGCTGAGACGTCACGGCATGCTGAGCAGCGCAACGAATCGTCAAGCGTCATCGGCCCAGGCTCAGTATTTCTCCTACGGCGAAGCGGCCAACCCAATCCGCAGCGGACTGACGGACGCCGTTCCTTATCACTCCTTTTCCCCTGCTTTCTTTGGCCAAAACGGTAGTGCCGTGATGCCTCTGGATCTGAGCGAGGAACTGCAGTGCAGTGGACCTGCCACCGGCCCGTCGTTATGCGCCAACTTCATCCGAATGAATGGCGACGGGCTGCGCACCACTGCTGTGGCAACAAGCCAGTTGTTCTTCGTAGCCGATGGAGACGGTGAAACGGAAGCCTGCGGCCAACACTTCCAGTGGAACAAGGGCGACATGCTCGTTCTCCCAGCAGGAGGAGACGCCATTCACAGCTGCTCTGGCAAGGCGGCTCTCTACTGGGTGCACGACGCACCACTGCTGCGTTTTCTAGGTGTGACTCCCAATGAAGCCCTTTTTGAACCAACCTTTTACAGCCATCGCGATAGCCAAGGGCGACTAGCTGAGATCGCAGCCAACCCCAGCGGCGCCCGTGCCAACCGAGTCAGTGTGCTGATGGGCAACGCTGCGTTTCCCCAGACCAGAACGGTCAGCCACACCCTTTGGGCCATGCTGGGCATTCTTCCCGCTGGGCAGGAACAGAAGCCTCACCGACACCAGTCGATCGCCCTGGATTTCGCCGTGGACTGCAGGCCAGGTTGCTACACCCTGATTGGCACTGAGCTCGATGATCAGGGAAGAATCCGGAAGCCACATCGGGAAGACTGGGCAGCTGGTGCCGCTTTTGTGACCCCACCGGGCTACTGGCATTCCCACCACAATGAGTCTGGTGCTGATGCCTACGTGCTGCCGATTCAGGACGCAGGACTGCACACCTATCTGCGCACGCTCGACATTCTTTTTAGCGGCTGATCAAAGGCTGAAGGGCTCTGCGCCATTCATTTTCACCCAACAAAAAACCCCCGCCAGATGAGCTGGACAGGGGTGAATTTATGATGCCCTGTGGCCAGGGCAAACAGGATTGATCAGCCGAACTTGCCGGAAGTCGATGCGATCAGGAAGGCGGCATACGTGAGGATGTAGCCAATCGTGAAGTGGGCGAGACCCACAACACGAGCCTGAACGATCGACAGAGCCACTGGCTTGTCACGCCAGCCAACAAGGTTGGCAAGCGGTGTGCGCTGATGAGCCCAAACGATGGTCTCGATCAGCTCCTGCCAGTAACCGCGCCAGGAGATCAGGAACATGAATCCAGTCGCCCAGACGAGGTGGCCGAACAGGAACATCCAGGCCCAAACGGCGAGGTTGTTGCTGCCGAAGGGGTTGTAACCGTTGATCAGCTGGGAGGAATTCAGCCACAGGTAATCGCGGAACCAACCCATCAGGTAGGTGCTGGACTCATTGAACTGAGCCACGTTGCCCTGCCAGATGGCCAGGTGCTTCCAGTGCCAGTAGAAGGTGACCCAACCGATTGTGTTCAGTGCCCAGAAGACAGCCAGATAGAAGGCGTCCCAGGCAGAGATGTCACAAGTACCACCACGGCCAGGGCCGTCGCAGGGGAAGGAGTAGCCAAAGTCCTTCTTGTCTGGCATCAGCTTGGAGCCACGGGCATCCAGAGCACCTTTGACCAGAATCAGAGTGGTGGTGTGCAAACCCAGTGCGATGGCGTGGTGAACCATGAAGTCACCAGGGCCGATCGGCAAGAACACGTCGGTGTTCCCATTGATGGCATCCATCCACCCACCCATGTAAGCAGCGTTGGCATTAGCGGCAGCACCAGCGGAATTGGAGAGCAGCACGTCGAATCCATAGATCGCCTTACCGGAAGCGGCTTGAACGAATTGGGCAAAGACGGGCTCAACCAGAATCTGCTTCTCAGGTGTTCCGAACGCCACAACAACGTCGTTGTGAACGTAAAGACCCAGGGTATGGAAGCCAAGGAAGAGGGTGATCCAGCTCAGGTGGCTGATGATCGCCTCCTTGTGCTCAAGCATCCGGGCCAGGACATTGTCCTTGTTGGCTTCGGGGTCGTAGTCACGGATGAAGAAGATCGCTCCGTGGGCGAAGGCACCGCACATCAGGAAGATGGCGATGTACTGGTGGTGCGTGTAAAGAGCAGCTTGTGTCGTGTAGGCCTTTGCAATGAAGGCATACGACGGCATTGCATACATGTGCTGAGCCACCAGAGAGGTAACGACACCAAGCGAGGCGAGCGCTAAGCCGAGCTGCATGTGCAGGCTGTTGTTCAAGGTGTCGTAAAGACCCCTGTGACCAGCACCCAGATCACCAGGAGTGCCCTTAGGAGGATTGTGAGCTTCGAGGATCTCCTTAATGGAGTGACCGATGCCAAAGTTGGTCCTGTACATGTGACCAGCGATCACAAATATGCAACCAATCGCCAGGTGGTGATGGGCGATATCAGTGAGCCAAAGGGCTTCAGTCTGAGGATGGAAGCCACCCAGGAAGGTGAGAATCGCAGTACCGGACCCTTCGGTTGTCCCGAAGATTTGGCCCATGGAATCAGGATTCTGTGCATAGACACCCCAGTTGCCGGTAAAGAAAGGTCCAAGACCGGCAGGGTGAGGCATCACGCTCAGGAAGTTGTCCCACCCCACGTGCTGACCCCGGGATTCGGGAATCGCCACGTGAACCAGGTGTCCAGTCCAGGCGATTGAGCTGAAACCGAAAAGGACGGCCAGGTGATGGTTCAGGCGTGACTCAGCATTCTTGAACCAAGCGAGTGAAGGGCGGAACTTGGGCTGCAGGTGCAGCCAACCGGCGAACAAGGCCCAGGCCGACAGGATCATCATGAAGATGGAACCCTGATACAGCTCGGCATTCTTCGTCATGCCGATTGTGTAGAACCAGTGGTACAGACCTGAGTAGGCGATGTTCACCGGTGATGTGGCTCCCGCTTGGGTGAAGGCGGTAATGGCGCCTTGACCGAAATGGGGATCCCAGATTGCGTGAGCAATGGGCTTCACGTGCAGGGGGTCGGCGACCCACTGTTCGAAGTTGCCCTGCCAGGCGATATGGAACAGGTTTCCCGAAACCCAGAGGCCGATGATTGCGAGATGCCCGAAATGGGTGGAGAAGAGCTTTTGGTAAAGCCTCTCCTCCGTCATTCCGTCATGGCTCTCGAAGTCGTGAGCCGTGGCGATCCCGTACCAAATGCGGCGGGTTGTCGGGTCCTGTGCCAGACCCTGGCTGAACGAAGGAAATTTCGTTGCCATTAGAGGGAAAGTTCAGGAAAGGTCAGCCGCCCACCACAAGGATGTGGGCGTGGAAGAAGGACCACGTGACTGTGATGCCGCCCAAAAGATAGTGAGCAACACCGACAGCACGGCCCTGGATGATGGACAGCGCACGAGGCTGGATGCCAGGGGCCACCTTCAGCTTGTTATGAGCCCAGACGATGGACTCAATCAGCTCCTGCCAGTAGCCGCGGCCACTGAAGAGGAACATCAGGCTAAAAGCCCAGATGAAGTGACCACCAAGGAACATGATTCCGTAGCCGGCTGTATTAGAGCCGTAGCTGTTGATCACCTGAACGGCCTGAGCCCACAGGAAATCACGCAACCAGCCATTGATGGTGATGGCGCTGTTGGCGAAGTTGCCATTGGTGAGGTATTGGACTGAGCCATCAGGCCTCACCGCACCCCAGACGTCGCTCTGCATTTTCCAGGAGAAGTGGAAAATGACGACCGACAGGGAGTTGTACATCCAGAACAGACCCAGGAAAACATGGTCCCAAGCAGACACCTGACAGGTGCCACCGCGACCAGGGCCATCGCAGGAGAAGCGGAAACCAAGATTGGCTTTGTCTGGAATCAGACGGGAATTACGGGCGTAAAGAACACCCTTGAGCAGGATCAACACCGTCACATGAATCGTGAAGGCGTGAATGTGGTGGACCATGAAGTCCGCCGTACCCAGAGGAATCGGAGCTGCGGCAACCTTGCCACCAACGGCCACTACGGAACCATTGAACACTTCACTAACGCCAGCGAGAGCATTGGGAGCGGTGCTACCGGCAGCTGCGGCGTGCAAACCCTGAATCCACTGAGCGAAGACGGGCTTCAGTTGGATCGCGGAATCACTGAACATGTCCTGGGGGCGACCCAGAGCACGCATCGTGTCGTTGTGGATGTACAGGCCGAAGCTGTGGAAGCCAAGCCAGATGCACACCCAGTTGAGGTGGCTGATCAGAGCGTCACGGGCCTTGAGCACTCTGTCCAAGACGTTGTCGACGTGCTTGGCGGGGTCGTAATCGCGGATCATCGCGATGGCGGCGTGAGCTGAAGCGCCGACGATCAGGAAGCCACCAATCCACATGTGGTGGGTGAACAAACCGATCTGAGTCGGATAGTCAATCGACATGTACGGATAGGGAGGCATCGCGTACATGTGCTGGGCAACGATGATGCTCAGGGAGCCGAGCATTGCAAGGTTCAGAGCCAGCTGGGCATGCCAGCTGTTGATCATGAACTCGAACAGGCCGTCATGGCCCTTCGTTGCAGGGAAAAGCAGAGGATCGCCTTTCTGGCCCTCGAGGATCTCCTTGATGGAGTGCCCGATTCCCCAGTTGGTCCGGTACATGTGTCCGGCCACGATGAATAGCACCGCGATAGCCAGATGGTGATGAGCGATATCGGTCATCCACATGCTTCCGGTCACAGGATTGATTCCACCCTTGAAGGTGAGGAAATCGCTGTATGCAGCCCAGTTGCCATTGAAAAAAGCACCAATGCCGGCACTGAATCCTGGATAGAGCTGAGCCAGCAAATCCTGATTGAAGAATTCGTGAGGAAGAGGAATGTCTGCCACGGAAGCAATGGTCTTGCCGTTCAACACCAGCGGCTGGCCGGCGTCAATGGCATCCATCAACTTGGTGGTGGGCAGTGACACATGCAGCAAGTGACCGGTCCAGGACAGTGAGCCCAGGCCCAGCAGACCAGCCAAGTGGTGGTTGAGCATCGACTCAACGTTCTGGAACCACTCAAGCTTCGGAGCTGCCTTGTGATAGTGAAAAACGCCTGCATTCAGCATCAGGCCGGCCATCACCAGAGCGCCGATGGCGAGAGACATCAACTGCGTCTCATTGGTGATGCCCCAGGCCCTCCAGACATGGAAGAGACCTGAAGTGATCTGGATGCCTTGGAAGCCGGCACCCATGTCGCCGTTGAGGATCTCCTGGCCGAAGATCGGCCATACCACCTGAGCGCTTGGCTTCACATGGGTGGGATCGGCGAGCCAGCCGGAGAAATTGGAGAAGTGGGCGCCATGGAAAAAGGCACCGCTCAGCCAGATGAAGATCACGGCCAGATGGCCGAAGTGAGCACTAAAGATCTTTCGAGAAACCTCTTCAAGGTCACTCGTGTGGCTGTCGAAATCGTGAGCGTTGGCGTGGAGGTTCCAAACCCAGGTGGTGGTTTTGGGACCTTTCGCGAGGGCTCGGTCGAAATGTCCGGGCTTTCCGAACAATTCGAAGGTCGCTGGATTGTCAACCTTCTCGACTTGAGTCTTCGCGGTGCTCCCACGCTCTGGTGGGCTGATGGTCATCGAGTCGTTCCTCGAGGGACGGGATCGAGGTGGTGGGACACCCCTCCGGAAATCAATGGGATTACCGGGGCCCCGGACGCGGATCAGCAAGCTTCACCGTGGCCGGGCGCCAGTGGCATTCAGAGCAATGAACCCTGACTCTCACTGGAGCTAGGGCCCCAAAGAGGGGACCGCTGCGGGAAGCATAGGAGGGGAAGCAGTCATCACACGACAGGGAGTTACAAAGGTTCAATCCGGCCGCGGGCCTGTCCAGACCTGGAATCTGCATCAGCTCGAGCATCAGCGAGGAGACCCCGATTAGGCACGTTGAGCAACACAAACAGGCGACACATATCGATCTATTTAATGCAAATCATTCCCAATAGTGCGTCCCCTCCATCGGTGCCCAGAATGGGTCGACTCAAGCTTTGCCCCATGGCGGCATCAGGCCGGACGTACCACCTTCATCACTGGCTGCAGACTCTGCTTGCCCTGTGGATCATGGTGGTCCCCGCCGCAACCGCGCAGGCCTGGCCCTGGGGAGCAGACGGCTCAGGCGATCGCGAACGCTCCGCAGAGATCATCAGTGTTGCTTCACCTTCCGGGCGACTGCAGGAAGTCAGTCCCCCGGGCGCTGTTCAGCAGCTGCAGACAGCCCTGAGCAGCCATTCGCCCCAACTAAAGCTGATCAGCCCCTCTGATGGCAGTGTGCTGAAGAACGGGGAGAGGCAACTCACGTTACGGATCGAAGATTGGCCTCTGGCCGAAGATCCACAACTGGGGCTTGGTGCACATGTGGCACTCCAGATCGACGACGATCCGCCATTGCGTTTCAGCCACGCCGACAACGATCGACTCCAGATCACGCTTCCCGATCTCAGCCCGGGAAGTCATCGCTTTTCGGCCTATGCCGCCATGCCTTGGGGTGAAGCCGTGAAATCTCAGGGGGCAAGCCTTCAGTGGAGACTGAATCTCTTGCAGCAGCTTTCAGGAACTCAGCCGGATCAAAATGATCCCTGGCTTGCAGTGGTCAGCCCCTCCGATCTCAGCAGCGGTGATCCGCTGCTGATCGACTGGCTGATCTGGAACGCCCCGCTTCAGAACCTGCGGGAGGGAGATGGCCGCTGGAGGCTGAGGATCAGCGTGAATGGCGACAGTTTTCTTGTTGACCGTCAAGAGGCTCTTTGGCTGAAAGCCGCAGGCAACAGAAATGGCAGCGTGCAGATGGAACTGCTCGACGGTCTTGGTGATCCGATCACACCGGTCTTCAACAATCAATTGCGTACCACCGCTGCACTCGCCGGTGCTCGTGCGATCTGGATGCAGTCGAGTCTCAGCGATGAACAGATGGCGCGCCTGCTTGGTGAAGTCATTCCTGAACCAGAACAGGCAGCTGAGAGAGAAGCTGCACCGCCACAGACTGCACTCACCACTGATTCTGAAACGGAGGCGTTCATCCAAGACAACCCTTCAACGGAGACCCTCACAGCAGAAGGACAAACAGTTGATGAACAAACCGTTTTTGGACAAGCCATGGAAGAACAAACCAGGGCTTCAGACGCAGATGGCGCTGCGGATTTGATGGTTGATCCAAGCCGGCTGCAGATCGACTCCTCGCCTCCGGCAATCACAGCTGACGATGAACTGCCAGTGGCACCAGATCAGTCTGCTGCCGACTCAGAAGAGTCGCTGGAGACCAGCAAAGCCGAGAAAGCTGTTCCCGAAGAAGAGATCCGCAAGACCGAACCGGCAGCCGAGCCGGAGAAGCTGCGGATCACCAGCAGCCTGGGAGGATCAGCCAGGGAGCTGTTGAACGAGGATGGCACCCAGCGCTGATTCACTGAGGCCGCTAGACCTGAACGCTGTCAACACCACCTCCATCAATCCGATGGGAGCTTCACTCGCACTGGGCCTATCAGTGAGTGCCTGGCCCCTACTTCAGCAGCTGCGACAGGTGGGCCAGGCTGATCGGGTGGGACTGACACCGCTGGCGGCCGCAGCACTGGAGCCCCCTCCTCGCGATTTGCTGGTTGCACCGGCAACGGAACTTCTGGCTGGTCAGTGGCGAGACGGAGGCTCCACGATTGTGATCGGAGCCCTGGGTGCCGTCATACGACTGATCGCCCCCTTACTGAGCTGCAAGCAGAACGACCCTGCCGTGGTGGTGATGGACGCACGCGGTCAACAGATCGTGCCCCTGATTGGTGGTCATGCGGCAGGGGCTGAACAACTGGCCCATGCACTGGCAGCTGCACTGGGGGGGCAGGTCGTGCTGACCGGTGATGCAGCGAGCCAGCAGCGCCTAGCTCTCGACGCCTTCGGAAAAGACTGGGGTTGGGTGCGTGGCGGCGCTCCGGAAGATTGGCATGAACTCATGGTCTCCCAGGCCACTGGGCATCCGGTCAATGTTCTTCAAGAGACAGGATCAGACCTCTGGCGCAGCAGTGAGGCCGGTCAAAACTTCAGCGTTGCCGCAGACACCGAGCAGGAGGCAGCACTGGCAATCGGTCCACGATCCAACGGGGCTCGCTGTCGCTGGCACCCAGCCACGCTCTGGATCGGCATCGGCTGCGAACGCTTGAGCAGCCTTGCACTGATTCAACGAGCTGTGGATCGCTCACTTCAGTCCGCAGGAATGGCCAAGGAAGCCGTGGCAGGCATCAGCAGCATTAAAGCCAAGGGTGACGAGCCTGCCTTGCTGCAGCTCTCTGAGCAGCAGTGTTGGCCTCTACGGCTGTTCGGCGCGACTGCCCTCGCCAATGTTGCCGTGCCCACACCCTCTGAAGTGGTGAAGGCGGAGATGGGCACAGCATCTGTTGCGGAAGCTTCTGCACTGCTGGCCTCAGGAGAGGGCGCACAGCTATTGCAGGCCAAGCAAATCTTCCATGCAGAGGGCGACGAGAAAGGCGCCGTAACGGTGGCGATCGCAGAGGCTGCCCAAGCCCTGGCACCCTGGAAGGGTGAGCTGCATCTGATCGGCAGTGGGCCCGGGTCACTGCAACTGCTCACTGCCGACGCCCGCACAGCACTCAGCCGCTGTGTCCTCTGGGTGGGATATGGCCTTTACCTGGATCTGCTTGAACCGCTGCGGCGCTGCGATCAGGTTCGGTTAGACGGACAACTCACCCGGGAACGCGATCGCTGCTTGCAGGCGCTGAATCTGGCCCGTCAGGGCAGCCGTGTTGCTCTGATCTCCTCCGGAGACAGCGGCATCTATGGCATGGCAGGGCTGGCGTTAGAGCTTTGGCTGGACCTGCCTCAGACAGAACGTCCTCAGTTCCAAGTGCATCCTGGTCTCTCCGCATTACAGCTGGCTGCCGCCAAGGCTGGTGCACCACTGATGCATGACTTCTGCACCATTTCTCTCAGCGACCGGCTCACACCCTGGGAGGTGATCGAACGACGCATCAAGGCAGCTGCCGACGGAGATTTTGTGGTGGCGCTTTACAACCCTCGCTCCAGGGAACGCGACTGGCAGTTGGCAAAGGCCATTGAGATTCTGCTCTGCGCGCGTCCTCTGACCACTCCTGTGGTGATGGCTCGCCAGCTCGGACGCAGCGAAGAGCAGGTAAGCATTCACAATCTGGGCAACCTGCGGCCTGAAGACGTGGACATGCTTACGGTGCTGGTAATAGGAAACAGCAGCAGCCGCGTTCAGGACGGCCGCATGGTGACCCCCAGGGGTTACCCAGGAGCCGCACTGAGCTGATGACGACCTAGTGCAGTCGGGATGACAGGATTCGAACCTGCGGCCCCTTCGTCCCGAACGAAGTGCGCTACCAAGCTGCGCCACATCCCGATGGCCCGACTGTAGAAGATGACCTCAGTTCTGAAACCCGACTGGTTGCGCGTCAAAGCCCCGCAGCGGGAACGCATCGGAGCTGTTGCCGACCTGCTTCTTGACCTCAAGCTCAACACGGTCTGCCAGGAAGCCAGCTGCCCAAACATCGGTGAATGCTTCGCCGGGGGAACCGCAACATTTCTGATCATGGGTCCGGGCTGCACGCGTGCCTGTCCCTACTGCGACATTGACTTCGACAAGAGCGTTCGAACGCTGGATCCCACCGAACCGCAACGTTTAGGTGAAGCGGTGTCACGGCTGAAACTGAAGCATGTGGTGATCACCTCGGTGAACCGCGATGACCTCAGCGATGGCGGAGCCAGTCAGTTCGTTGCCTGCATCGAACAGGTGAAACAACGCTCACCCTTCACCACAATCGAACTGCTGATCCCCGACCTCTGTGGGAACTGGGACGCACTGGAAACGGTGATGGACGCCGCCCCACACGTGCTCAACCACAACATCGAGACGGTTCCAAGGCTTTACAGAAGAGCCAGACCACAGGGCAATTACGAACGCTCTCTGGAATTGCTGAAACGGGTCAGAGATGGATGGCCCAGGTCGTACAGCAAGTCCGGTCTGATGGTGGGTCTCGGAGAAAACGATGAGGAGGTGATCGAAGTGCTGCGCGACTTGCGCGCCCACCGTGTCGACATCGTCACCATTGGCCAGTACCTCTCTCCCGGGCCGAGACACCTACCGGTGAACCGCTTCGTGACTCCGGAACAGTTCGACAGTTATCGGCGCATTGGCGAAGAGGAGCTGGGTTGTCTGCAGGTGGTGAGCAGTCCTCTGACGCGCAGCAGCTATCACGCCGGCGAAGTGCAGCGCCTGATGATCAGCCACCCACGCTGACGATCAGAGCGCATCGCCGCCGATCTGAATCCATTCCTGCAACTGCCAGGTCACCAGTCCTGACTGAATCATCGGGTCGGCCTGCACCCAGCGGTAGGCGTCCTCGAAGCTGCGGGCTTCAAAGATCAACAGTCCACCTCCGCCTGGCCGCTTCTCGCCATCCACTAGATAGCCACTGTGGATACGACGTCCGCAGTGGCACTGGGACATCACCCATCGGCGATGGGCCTCGAGGTGAGGCCGCTTTTGCTCAAGGGGCAGCGCGGCCGTCTCCTGAGTGAATGTTTCGGTCTTGATGAACCAGGGCACAGTGCGGTTGATCGATCAGGCCGCAACCGCCTGTTTATCCGCCAGCCCCATGGCAGCACGTTCGCTAGGAGGAACCAGAACCTTGAAACGGCTTCTTGAGGCAGACCAGTCAGACAGAAGAGCCACAGCTTTCTCACTGCCGGTAGCAGCGACATGAAGCTCGAGCAGACCCTTGAGCGTGGACTCCTGTTCAGATGTGGTGATAGGGCACACCTCAACGATCTCCGGATTCACACGTGGAGTAACCCGTTCGCCTTCATCCAAAAGGAATGTGACGCCACCGGTCATCCCAGCGCCAACGTTGCGGCCAGTGCTACCGAGCACAACCACAACGCCACCGGTCATGTATTCACAGCAGTGGTCGCCGGCACCCTCAACAACAGTGCGGGCACCGCTGTTGCGCACACCGAAGCGCTCCCCGGCGCGACCCTGCGCGAACAGCTCACCACCGGTTGCTCCATACAGACAGGTGTTCCCGAGAATCACCTGATCACCGGGATTTGCGGTGGAATCCGATGGCACAAGCGTGATACGACCGCTGTTCATGCCTTTTCCGACGTAGTCGTTGGCTTCGCCTTCAAGGCGCACATTCATACCCTGAACGAGAAAAGCCCCGAAGCTTTGACCAGCAGCTCCGCGGAAGGTGAGATCGAGCTGGCCCAGAAAGCCACGATTGCCGTAACGCTGGGCAATCTCACCGGCCAGACGTGCGCAGACGCTCCGGTCGGTGTTGACGATCTGAACTGTGCGACGGATGGATCGCTGACTCTCAATGGCAGCCATCAGCTCGGGGTCGGCCAATAGTTGGTCTTCGAGAATCGGCCCATTGCCATGAGCTTCTGCACTGTGGGTCAGCCATGAACGATCTTCAGAACCACTGATCGGTGCCAGCAGGCTGGAGAGGTCCACACACTTGGTTTTGGCCAGAGACACGCCCCTGGGCTTAAGGAGGTCGCTGCGACCAATGAGATCCTCCAGTCGGGCCAGACCCAGCAGACTCATGAGCTGACGCACCTCTTCGGCGACGTACCAGAAAAAATTCACGACGTGCTCAGGAACTCCGGTGAAGCGCTGACGGAGGTTCTCCTTCTGTGTCGCCACACCAACCGGGCAGCTGTTGAGATGACAAACGCGAGCCATCACGCAGCCTTCGGCGATCATGGCGATCGAGCCGAAGCCATATTCCTCAGCACCGAGCATCGCAGCGATCACCACATCCCAGCCGGTCTTGAGACCACCATCGGCTCTGAGCAGAACTCTGTCACGAAGTCCATTCTCGAGCAGAGCACGATGCACCTCGGTGAGGCCCAGTTCCCAAGGACCACCGGCATGCTTGATCGAACTCAGCGGGGAAGCCCCTGTGCCTCCGTCATGGCCGGAGATCTGGATGACGTCCGCGTTGGCTTTGGCCACACCGGCGGCGATGGTACCAATGCCGATCTCGGCTACAAGCTTGACGCTGACCGGCGCCGAGGGATGCACCTGATGCAAGTCGTGGATCAGTTGAGCCAAATCCTCAATCGAATAAATGTCGTGATGCGGTGGCGGTGAAATCAAAGCGACTCCAGGCTTACTGTTGCGAAGCCAGGCGATGTATTTATCCACCTTCGGGCCGGGAAGCTGTCCTCCCTCCCCCGGCTTGGCCCCTTGGGCCACTTTGATTTCCAGCTGTTTACCGCTCCTCAAATATTCAGCCGTGACACCGAAGCGACCTGAGGCGATCTGCTTGATCGCAGAGCAGGCGGTATCGCCGTTCCGAAGCCCTCCGATGCTGGGGAAGGCGACGGACCGGCCATCGTTATCCACGTCAGTAAGCACCTGGAAGCGGGCAGGATCCTCACCACCCTCGCCACTGTTGCTCTTGCCGCCAATGCGATTCATGGCCACGGCCAACACCTCGTGGGCTTCCCGAGAGAGCGCCCCGAGGCTCATGCCACCGGTACAGAAACGGGTGCAGATGCTTTCCACACTCTCCACCTGATCCAGGGGCAACGGCGTCGACGCAACCTTGAACTCCAGCAGGTCACGCAGCGCCATCACCGGACGGTTCTCCAGCAACGTCTTGTAAGTGGAGAAATGGTCATAGCCAGGCCCCTGGGCCAGAGCCTTGTGCAAGGCCTTGGAAAGTTCAGGATTGTTGCGGTGGTACTCCGCACCATTGCGATATTGAACGAATCCCATGAACTCGAGCTTGCTGCGATTCAGCTCGGGGAATGCCTTGGCATGCATCGAGAGTGTTTCGTTCGCCAGTTCCGCAAGAGTCATGCCGGCAACCCGGCTGGTCGTGCCACTGAAGGCGGTCTCGATCACATCAGCACCCAGCCCGATCGCCTCGAAGATCTGAGCGCCGTGATAACTGGCCAGCAGCGAAATTCCGATCTTGGACAGAATTTTTCTGAGACCGTTTTCTAGAGAGATGCGCACATTGGCCTGAACCTGATCAGCACTGAGGTCGGGAAGCTTTCCCTGCTCGATGCGCTTTCTTGTTTTCGGGTGTTGGAGCCAGTGGCGGGTGGTCTCCCAGGTCAACCATGGACAAACGCCGCTTGCTCCATAGCCGATCAGGCAGGCCATGTGATGAGTGCTCCAACACTGAGCGGTGTCCACCACAATTGAGCAGCGCAGTCGCAGCTTGCGGCGCAGCAAATGGTGGTGAACCGAGCCAACGGCGAGAAGTGCTGGCATCGCCACCGTGGTGGCAGTCAGGGGCGTGGGCTTGGCGTTGGCATCCACGCGGTCGGAGAGCACCAGAACCTGGGCCCCATCGTGCACGGCTTGCTCAGCCGCCTGGCACATGGCATCAAGAACGGTTCGGAATCCACCGGTGCAGGATTCAACCGCCACCTGAGTGGACAGGAACTGAACAGGAAGACCTTGCTGGCTGATCTCTTCCAGCTCAGCCTCATTGAGAATCGGGGTATCAAGGTGAATCACAGAAGCGGCATCGGCCTGAGGCTTCAACGCCGGACGACGTTCACCCAGATGCATTTCCAGGCTCATCACCAGTTGTTCCCGAAGGGGATCGATCGGAGGATTGGTGACCTGAGCGAAGCGTTGCTTGAAATAGTCGTAGAGCAAATGAGGCTTGTCCGAAAGCACTGCCAGTGGGATGTCATCACCCATACAGAAGGTGGGCTCCTTCCCAAGGGAAGCCATGTCGCCAATGATCAGGTCGAAATCCTCGGCGGTGAAGCCCATGGCGGTCTGCAGTCTCAGCAGGTCGAGTTCTCCGACCTGCTGAGACTGGGTCCAGGGTTGCGGACTCACGTTGCGGCGATGTTGCTTCAGCCAATCGCCGTAGGGAAAACGTCCAGCGGCGTCTTCTTTCACCAACCAATTATCCAGGAGCTGGCCGGTCTCCAGATCAACCGCCAGCATCTGACCGGGACCGAGCCGACCTTTCTGGACCACGGTCTTGCCGCTGAGATCCACCACGCCAGTCTCGGATCCCATAATCACGAAGCCATCGTCCGTAGAGCACCAGCGAGCCGGGCGTAGGCCGTTGCGGTCAAGGGTGGCTCCAACACGCTTACCGTCAGCGAACACCAACAGAGCAGGGCCGTCCCATGGCTCCTGGATGCCAGCGTTGAATTCATACATGGCCGTTACATCAGGACGGCTATCGAGGTCTGGCTGGTTGCGGAACGCTTCCGGGACAAGGGTGATCAGGCTGTCGGTAACCGAGCGACCACTGCGCACCATCAGCTCGAGCGTGGCGTCGAGGTTCGCTGAATCACTGAAAGCGGGATTGACCACAGGGTTGAGGTCATCCGCGGCGTCTCCCCAGACTCCAGCGAGGCTGGCTTCAGAGGCCTTAGCCCAGTTGAGATTGCCCAGCAGAGTGTTGATCTCACCGTTGTGCCCCAACATCCGCATTGGCTGGGCTAGGGGCCAGCGTGGAAGGGTGTTGGTGCTGAAGCGCCGGTGATACACCGCGAAGCTCACTTCGAAGCGGGAATCACGCAGGTCGGCGTAGTACTGCGCGAGCACTTCCGAACGCACCATGCCCTTGTAGACGACGGTTCGACTGCTCATGGACGCCACATAAAAGTCGCGTGACCCCTCAAACCCCCATGCTTCCCTGGCCCTGGCACCAACGCGGCGCCGTAGACGCAGCAGCAGCGCCTCGAAGGCATCACCTTCAGCCTCCCCCTTGACGAGCCACTGCTCAATGACAGGAGCCGTTTCACGAGCCATCGGCCCAAGCACTGTTGAGTCGACAGGCACCTCGCGCCAACCGGCGTACTGCAGGCCCAGCGCAGCGGCCTCCTCCTCAAAAAACTGGCGAGCCTGCTGACGTCGTTCAGCATCTGTGGGCAGAAACATCATTCCAAGACCACGGGCATCAGCCGCTTCCGGCCAGATCGCCCTCAGATAAGACCATGGAATTTCACACAAAACGCCCGCACCATCACCTGAGTCAGCGTCACCCCCACAACCACCGCGGTGTTCCATACATCCAAGGCCACGCAGGGCCTGCTCCAGAACCCAATGACTGGGTTGTCCCTGCATCTGAGCCAGGAATCCCACTCCACAGGCGTCCTTTTCGCCGGCTACCGCCTGGGGCGCAGCGCTGTCGCTGTAAGGCCAGGAGGAGCCGGTGAGGTGAGTCATGACCTGGATAAGAGTCGGGCTGACGCCGCTCTGGATGCAACATCCATCACGGACCAAATTCGATCCTAAGGATTGGCCACCCCGGCTAGCGTCTGCACATGTTATTGCCGCCTCCTCCTCCAGCCCCGGTTGCCGAAGTGCGCACAGCCAACCGGTTCAGCGGTAGCGAAGTCAAGGTTGGAGGCCTTGCATCCAAGGGGACTTGGCAGTGGGTCGGAAACGACCAAAGCTCACCAGACCAGCTCTGGATTCCACTGGATCTGCTGATCGGACGACTCGGCTTCCAGAGGGTTGTCAATGAAGGAGGCGAGGCACTGGAGTGGTTCGGTCAAAGCGTCCCTTTACAGGCACTGAACAAGCGCTCTCTTGACGATGAGGTGGCAGTTGATGCAGCACCTTGGTTCAAGACATTGAATGTCTCGACCAGCCGTCGCAATGGTGTCCTCTCGATCTCGCTCAAAGCTCCCAGAGTCCAGAAGCTGCGTCAGGGGCGCGGCAGCACAGCAGGGCGGCTGGTGCTCGATCTCAGTGGTCCTGCGCTGTTGCAACGTCAGAACGACGATTTATTCCTTGGGGTTTCGATCAGTGCAGCCCAAGAAGCCCAGTTGCGTGAAATCGGTCTGAAGACCAAGCGTGAAAGTCATGGTCTGCGACTCCAAGGCAGTGCCGATCGTCCGACGCTCACGCTTGCATCACCGTGGCGGCTTGTGATCGATGGGTTGAGCAGCTCGGGCACCACCCAGGTGCGTGCTAGCAGGAATGCGTTGCAGTCAGCTCTGCTCAATCCAGAGATCCAGGCGGAGAATCGCAACGGACTGGTGCTGGACGCCCGCACACTTCGTGTAGGGGTCAAGCCGGTGAAGATTTACAGAGCAGGTGTTCCCTTTAACAGCAGCACTCTCAAGCTTCGACCACTCGCTGCTCGAGGGGCACAAACCGGGATTCGATTTCTGAGCCAACTGGCCCAGCCTGAACAGGCTTTGTTGGCCATCAATGGAGGGTTCTTTAATCGTGTTCGTCAGCTTCCCCTCGGCGCCCTTCGTGTCGATGGGACCTGGTTTTCGGGACCGATTCTGAACCGGGGAGCCATCGGCTGGACAGCAGGGAACAGACTTCTGTTCAATCGACTGCGCCTCGACCAGTCCATGCAGGTCAACGGTGGACGTCGCTGGGGCCTGGGTTTTCTCAACAGTGGCTACGTCCAGCGCGGGTTGAGTCGGTACACCCGTGCATGGGGTCCTATCTACAAGGCCCTTAGCGGCGAAGAGAAGGCCATCAGCGTGCGGGATGGAGTCACCATTAGTCAGCATGATCGCGCCGAGCTGAATCGGGGGGTTCCTTTGAAACCCGGCGCCTCCCTGATCGTTTCCCGCGCTGGAGCTCCACTTCCAGCTCAACCCGGCGATCGAGTCAGCATCAGTGTGCGGCCATCTTCTGCAGTCGGAGAGCAACCTCAGGTGCTGGCCGGTGGTCCACTTCTGCTGAAAAATGGCCAGGTTGTTTTGCGAGGTCGCCAGGAAGGGTTCAGTGCCGGGTTCCTATCCCTTGCAGCTCCACGAACGGTTGTTGCCCAGGACCGCAGTCGTGTGTGGCTGTTAACAATCGAAGGCACTTCAGGGAGTGATCCCACGCTGCTGGAAACGACACTGGCTCTTCAGCAGCTGGGAATGCTCGACGCCCTCAATCTCGATGGTGGTAGCTCCACCACGCTGCTTGCAGCCAATCGAACCGTCATGACAGGACGCGGCATGACACCCAGGGTTCAGAACGGTCTGGGGCTGGTTCGCCGCTGAACAACGGCTGGCACACTGGAGCCTCTCCTGAGCTTCGGTCCATGGGCGCCACGCTGCAAATCACCGCCACTGCAGCCGCCGAACTGGGTCGACAGGCTGCTGTTGCAGGAACCCCCGGAGCGATGCATCTGGATCTCACGGCAGGGCACTGTGAGCGAAATGTCATCCGTCTTCAGCCAGGCCAGCTCAGCGGAACACCGGTTGCCAGATCAGAGGGCGTCACCCTGCATGTTCCCGATGCCCAGCACGCGTTGCTGGAAGGGCTGACACTGGATTATCGCAGCGACATCAGTGGCGGTGGATTTCTGATCCTGAGCAGCGATGCAGTGCGTTGCTGTGCCTGCGGCAGCGCTTTCAGCCGCCTTTGATCAGATCAGGCAGGTCGAACCGGTATTGTGATGGATTGTCGAACAGGTCGGATCTCCGGCCGCTACGCGACCGTCGATGCCAACCATTCAGCAACTGATCCGGACCGAGCGCCAGAGCTCAAAGGCGAAAACCAAATCGCCAGCTCTGAAAGCCTGCCCCGAACGCCGTGGTGTTTGCACCCGTGTGTACACGTCCACCCCCAAGAAGCCCAATTCGGCTTTGCGCAAAGTGGCCCGTGTGCGCCTCACCTCGGGTTTTGAGGTCACCGCCTACATCGGCGGTATCGGCCACAACCTGCAGGAGCACTCGGTTGTGCTGATCCGCGGTGGTCGAGTCAAAGATCTCCCCGGAGTTCGATATCACATCATTCGCGGAACTCTTGACACCGCAGGGGTCAAGGACCGCCGTCAGTCTCGTTCGAAGTACGGCGCCAAGTCACCGAAGGAATGATCGCCAACGATCCAGCTTCAGGATCGTTTCCACCCATCACCTTCACCCTTCTCCGTTCCTTTTTTATTTGACAGTCCATGTCACGCCGTAACGCCGCCGTCAAGCGCCCGGTCCTCCCTGATCCCCAGTTCAACAACCGACTTGCCACGATGCTCGTGGCCCGGCTGATGAAGCATGGAAAGAAGTCCACGGCACAGCGAATCCTGTCCGATGCCTTCAGTCTGATCGGCGACCGCACCGGTGGCGATCCCATCGAGCTCTTTGAAACGGCCGTGAAGAACGCGACTCCTCTCGTTGAAGTCCGTGCCCGACGCGTCGGCGGTGCCACCTATCAGGTGCCCATGGAAGTGCGCCAGGAGCGCGGCACTGCCATGGCTTTGCGTTGGCTTGTCAGTTTTTCTCGCGCTCGCAATGGTCGCAGCATGGCCCAGAAGCTTGCTGGTGAACTGATGGATGCTGCCAATGAAGCAGGCAGTGCCGTTCGCAAACGCGAAGAAACCCACAAGATGGCCGAAGCCAATAAGGCATTCGCCCACTACCGCTACTGATCCAACCCCGCTCTGAAGCCTCGATTGCTCGGGGCGGACCTGTAGGATCTCACCCGCCTTTTTACGCCCCACCCCGGAGTTTCCTGTGGCTCGCGCCTTTCCCCTGGAACGCGTCAGAAATATTGGTATCGCTGCCCACATTGATGCGGGCAAAACCACCACGACAGAACGGATCCTGTTCTATTCGGGCGTGGTTCACAAGATCGGTGAAGTGCACGACGGTGCAGCGGTGACCGACTGGATGGCTCAAGAGCGCGAGCGGGGCATCACCATCACTGCTGCGGCCATTTCAACCAGCTGGAAAGACCACCGCATCAACATCATTGATACCCCTGGTCACGTGGACTTCACCATCGAGGTGGAGCGCTCCATGCGTGTGCTCGATGGTGTGATTGCTGTGTTCTGCGCGGTTGGAGGAGTCCAGCCTCAGTCAGAAACCGTCTGGCGCCAGGCCGACCGCTATTCCGTGCCACGGATGGTGTTCGTCAACAAAATGGATCGCACCGGCGCCGACTTCCTCAAGGTTCACGGTCAGATCAAGGATCGACTCAAAGCGAATGCCGTTCCGATTCAGCTGCCCATCGGTGCTGAAGGCGAGCTGAGCGGCATCATTGATCTCGTGGCCAATCAGGCACACATCTACAAAGACGATCTCGGTCAAAACATCGAAGTCACCGATGTTCCGGCTGACATGAAGGATCAGGTGGATGAATGGCGCAACGTTCTGATGGAAACCGTTGCCGAGAACGACGAAAACCTGATTGAGAAGTTCCTGGAAACCGGAGAGCTTTCGATCGATGAGCTGAAAAACGGCATTCGCGAAGGCGTCCTCAAGCATGGTCTCGTGCCCGTGCTTTGTGGCTCCGCCTTTAAAAACAAAGGAGTACAGCTGGTTCTCGACGCAGTTGTCGATTACCTGCCCGCACCTGTGGACGTTCCCCCGATCCAGGGAGTTCTGCCTAACGGCAAGGAAGCTGTTCGTCCATCTGACGATAAAGCTCCCTTCAGTGCGCTTGCCTTCAAGGTGATGGCTGATCCCTACGGCAAGCTCACCTTTGTTCGGATGTACTCCGGTGTGCTCGAGAAGGGCAGTTACGTGCTCAACTCCACCAAGGACAGCAAAGAGCGCATTTCCAGGCTGGTTGTGCTGAAAGCCGACGACCGCGAGGAAGTTGATGCGCTGCGCGCCGGCGATCTGGGTGCTGTTCTGGGTCTGAAGAACACAACCACTGGAGACACTCTGTGTTCTGTGGAAGATCCGATTGTTCTTGAGACTCTGTTTGTTCCTGAACCGGTGATCTCCGTAGCAGTTGAGCCCAAAACGAAGGGCGATATGGAGAAACTCTCCAAAGCTCTCGTCTCACTGGCTGAAGAAGACCCCACCTTCCGGGTCAGAACTGATTCAGAGACTGGCCAGACCGTGATTGCCGGGATGGGAGAGCTCCACTTGGAGATCCTGGTCGACCGGATGCTTCGTGAATTCAAGGTGGAGGCCAATATCGGCGCTCCTCAGGTTTCCTATCGCGAAACCATTCGCGCCTCATCACGAGGCGAGGGCAAGTTCTCTCGTCAAACAGGTGGTAAGGGTCAATACGGCCACGTGGTGATCGAAATGGAGCCGGGCGAACCAGAATCCGGCTTTGAATTTGTCAACAAGATTGTTGGCGGTGTCGTTCCAAAGGAATTCATCAAGCCCTCCGAAATGGGCATGAAGGAGACCTGTGAGTCCGGCGTGATCGCCGGATTCCCGATGATCGACGTCAAAGTCACCATGATCGACGGTTCATATCACGATGTGGACTCGTCGGAAATGGCTTTCAAAATTGCCGGTTCGATGGCCTTCAAGGATGCGGTCAAGAAGTGCAATCCAGTGCTTCTTGAGCCGATGATGAAGGTCGAAGTCGAAGTCCCCGAGGATTTCCTCGGCTCGATCATCGGCGACCTGTCCTCCCGCAGGGGCCAGGTCGAAGGTCAGGCAATTGACGATGGCACGTCAAAAGTCTCGTCCAAGGTGCCCTTGGCCGAGATGTTCGGCTACGCCACCGAGCTCCGATCCATGACCCAGGGTCGGGGTATTTTCTCGATGGAATTCAGCCACTATGAGGATGTTCCTCGCAACGTGGCCGAGGCCATCATTTCCAAGAATCAGGGCAATTCCTGATCTCTACCCCCTTTTAATTTCACCCCCGATTCTTTAACCAAAATGGCACGCGAGAAGTTCGAAAGGAACAAGCCCCACGTCAACATCGGCACCATCGGCCACGTTGACCACGGCAAGACAACCCTCACCGCCGCGATCACCAATGTGCTCGCCAAAAAGGGACAGGCAGAGGTCCAGGACTACGCCGATATCGACGGTGCTCCTGAAGAGCGCGAACGCGGCATCACCATCAACACCGCTCACGTCGAATACGAGACGGACTCGCGTCACTACGCCCACGTGGACTGCCCCGGTCACGCGGACTACGTGAAAAACATGATCACCGGTGCCGCTCAGATGGACGGCGCCATTCTCGTTTGTGCCGCCACCGACGGCCCCATGGCCCAGACCAAGGAGCACATCCTGCTGGCCAAGCAGGTGGGCGTCCCCGCCTTGGTGGTTGCGCTGAACAAGTGCGACATGGTTGATGACGAAGAGATCATCGAACTGGTGGAAATGGAGATCCGCGAACTGCTCTCCAGCTACGACTTCCCCGGAGACGATATCCCCATTGTTCAGGTCTCTGGACTGAAGGCCATCGAAGGTGAGGCTGAGTGGGAAGCCAAGATCGAAGAGCTGATGGCAGCCGTTGACTCCAACATCCCTGAGCCCGAGCGCGAAGTCGACAAGCCATTCTTGATGGCTGTTGAGGATGTCTTCTCCATCACCGGCCGTGGCACCGTGGCGACAGGCCGTATCGAGCGCGGCATCGTCAAGGTGGGCGAAGAAGTCGAAATCGTCGGCATCAGAGAGCCTCGGAAAACCACCGTTACCGGTGTGGAAATGTTCCGCAAGCTGCTCGATGAGGGAATGGCTGGAGACAATGTGGGTCTGCTGCTCCGCGGCATTCAGAAGGAAGACATCGAGCGCGGCATGGTGCTCGTGAAGCCTGGCTCAATCACCCCTCATACCAAGTTTGAGGGTCAGGTTTACGTCCTCAAAAAAGAAGAAGGTGGTCGCCACACTCCTTTCTTCGCTGGCTACCGCCCGCAGTTCTACATCCGCACCACGGACGTGACCGGTCAAATCACCGCCTTCACTGCGGAAGATGGCAGCAACGTGGAAATGGTGATGCCCGGAGACAATATCCAGATGACGGGGGAATTGATCTGCCCAGTCGCTATGGAAATGGGCATGCGTTTTGCCATCCGTGAGGGTGGACGCACCATTGGTGCGGGCGTCGTCTCCAAGATCATCGAGTGATCGAACCGGGATGATTGCAGGGATGGGCTGACCAGTGTCAGGCCATCCCTTAGCATTCATGAACGAAGTGAACGTTGCCAAGACACGTTCAATCTGCACCTCGACAATCCACCTCTCGTGATCTCCCTAGGAGATTTCTTCGCGCTTCATGTCCACTGCAATTGCCCAGCAGAAGATCCGAATCCGTTTGAAGGCGTTCGACCGCCGCATGCTGGATCTGTCCTGCGACAAGATCATCGAAACTGCCGATAACACTGCTGCAACGGCGATCGGCCCCATTCCTCTTCCCACCAAGCGCAAGATCTACTGCGTGCTCCGCTCCCCCCACGTGGACAAGGATTCACGGGAACATTTCGAGACACGCACCCATCGCCGCATCATTGATATCTACAGTCCTTCTGCCAAGACGATCGACGCATTGATGAAACTCGATCTGCCCAGCGGCGTGGATATCGAGGTGAAGCTCTAAGCCGAGCACGGTCATTCGGTCAGCTGCCTAAGATTCGATTCCTCAGTAATTTCATGCGTGGCTGACCTGTCCGTCAGAGAGCTTCCCCTATTTCCTCTGCCGGATCTCGTTCTGTTCCCTAGCGACGTGCTGCCGTTGCACATCTTCGAGTCGCGTTACCGGATGATGCTGCAGAGCGTCTTGGAAAGTGATCGACGTTTTGGCGTCGTTCGTTGGGATCCCCGCAGCCAAAGGATGGCTTCCATCGGCTGTTGTGCCGAAGTGATCCAGCATCAGACAGGCGACGACGGGCGCAGCAACGTCGTGACGCTCGGACAGCAGCGTTTCAGGGTGCTGAATGTGACCCGTGAGACTCCTTTCCGCACTGCCATGGTGAGCTGGATTGAGGATGAGCCAGAGAGCGACATCGATCAGCTTCATACTCTCAGCGATTCCGTTACAAAAGCCCTCAGAGATGTGGTCGAGCTGACGGCAAAGCTCACGGATTCCCCCACAGCACTTCCTGACGATCTGCCCGACCTGCCGAGAGAGCTCTCGTTCTGGATCGGTGCTCACCTCGGTGGCCCCGTGGCCGATCAACAGCAGGAACTTCTGGAACTCACGAGTACCCGTACCCGGCTCGAACAGGAGTTCGAAATGCTCGATGAAACCCGTCGCCAGCTGGCAGCACGCACCGTGCTGCGCGACACCCTCTCTTCAGCCGATTCCGGCAACGGTTGATGCCTGTCACCACTTTCCTGGCTCCGGCCGTGATCGGGCTCGCAGCCGCTGCGGGAGCCTATGCACTCTGGACTCGACGAAGCCGGACCTATCAGTCCAGTGAAAGCGTCGCTTCTGCTTATGACGCCTGGACCGAAGACCGACTGCTCGAGACTCTCTGGGGAGAGCACGTGCACTTGGGACATTATGGGGACCCTCCGATTCGGCGGGATTTCCGCCGTGCCAAAGCCGATTTCGTGCACGAATTGGTGCATTGGAGTGGGTTGGATCGCCTCCCTCCCGGATCAAGAGTGCTTGATGTGGGCTGCGGGATCGGCGGCAGCGCCCGGATTCTTGCCAGAGACTACGGCTTTGACGTGCTTGGCATCAGCATCAGTCCCGCACAGATCCAACGGGCTACGGATTTAACACCGGACAACCTGTCCTGCCGCTTTGCCGTGATGGACGCGCTGAACCTGAATCTTGCGGACGCTGAATTCGACGGTGTGTGGAGTGTGGAGGCAGGCCCACACATGCCGGATAAGCAACGGTTTGCTGATGAGCTACTCAGGGTTCTCAAACCAGGTGGAGCTCTGGCTGTCGCTGATTGGAACCGTCGTGATCCTCGCGATGGTGCACTTGATGCCCGCGAACGCTGGGTGATGCATCAGCTGCTGACCCAGTGGGCTCATCCCGAATTCGCCAGCATCCCGGGGTTTCAGCACAACCTCGAATGCAGCAGTCAGCGCCGAGGGCTGATCGACACAGGTGACTGGACCAGGGCGACTCTCCCTTCCTGGAATGAATCGATCCTGGAAGGGTTTCGCCGACCCGCAGCAGTGCTCAAACTCGGCCCGCCCGCCCTGCTTCAAGGCCTGCGTGAAACTCCCACAATGCTGTTGATGCGCTGGGCGTTCGCCCGGGGAATGATGCAATTCGGCGTGTTCCGCCTCGCCTCTGGTTAGTTGAATTCCGAGCTGGGATAAGCACCGAAATTGGCCAGATGCTCACACAGTGGGCTGAGATGCGTCTCCAGCTTTGTCAGTACGCCATCCGCACAGGAAGCTGGCAACTCCACATCCACAAAAAACACGTATTCACCCAACGCGCGTTTCGACGGTCTCGACTCGATCCTGCTCATGTTCAGCCCGAGCCCCGCAATCGCCTGAAGAGCTTCGATCAGAGCCCCAGGAGCATTGCGATGCAGAGAGAAAGCCAGGCTGGCGAGCTGACCATCGCGCAGACGCTCGCCGCGATGCAGCAACAGAAAGCGGGTCCTGTTGCCCACCACATCATTCACCGGGAACGCCAGTTCCCCTAGACCCTGCAATTCGCCAACGCACCGATCCGCAATTGCTGCTCTGAAACGGCTGCCTTTAACCATCCGCGCAGCTTCTGCTGTGGATGTGGTTGGCAGTTGGAGCGCCTGCGGAAGATGGGTTGCCAACCAGCCGCTGCATTGCGCCAGCGCCTGAGGGTGAGACAGCACCTCCGTCACGCTCTCTATCGAACCACTACTGAGCAGGGCGTGGCGGATCGGAAGAACCAAAGCACGTCGAATGCACAGATCGGGATGAGACCAGAGGGCATCAAGACTGGCCGTGACACCACCTTCAACGGAGTTCTCAACAGGCACTACAGCAGCCTCGCAACGGCCATCAGCCACATGGTCGACCACTGAACGCAGCCCGGTGCATGCCACCAACTCAGCATCACTGAATTGTTCTAACCGGGTCATCTCTTTGGCCGCTCGCTCTCCATAGGTGCCTTCCGGCCCAAGAAACGCCATCCGAATCGGCATGGATCCAAGCACTTGCATCGATAGGATCATGCCGCGTCAGCACAAGGGGCATGACCCTTGCCTTCCGCGCCAGTCAGCATCTCGATCTGCCGGTCGCCAACCAGACCGAACACCTGCGCAGCTACCTGCAACAGGAAGACCGAGTGATCAAAGCTCTTCTGGATGCGCGTCAGCTCGACAGAATCGGTCCTGGTCGTTACCGATACACCGTCACCACACTGCAAGTTTTTCAGCTGCAGGTCTGTCCTGTCGTTTCGCTGAAGATCGAGCAGGGTGATGGCACCATCACCATTCAGGCGACCGATGCCACGCTGGATGGACTTGGCCTTGTGGACGACTTCCAGCTGAGCCTGGAAGCATTGCTTGAAGTGGCGGATCACGGCTTGCAGGGCGAGGCGAAGCTCGGAGTCCATGTCAGTCAGCCACCACTGCTGAAGCTGATTCCGAAACGAGTGCTGGAAAGCACAGGCGAGTCGATTCTGAACGGCATCCTGATGACGATTAAAGGTCGGGTTGGGCGACAGCTGGTGCGAGATTTTCAGGACTGGGCACTGCAGCCACCGGCGAAGGAGACAACAAGTACGGAGCAGCGCTCAGACCCCGGAGAACACCTTGGTGAGGAAGGTGTGACGATGCATCGGAGTGGGACCTGAGACCAGCAGGGCCGCTCGATGTTGAGCGGTGCCATATCCGGCATGGCGTTCCAATGCGTAACCAGGGAAACGTCGCGCCAGACGACGAATCAAAGCATCACGCGCTTCTTTTGCCAGCACGCTGGCGGCAGCAATTGAAGCCTCACAGCTGTCACCCCGCACGATGGTGCGCTGAGCTCCCGTCCAGGGACGCAGAGGCAGCACTCCATCCACCAGAACCAACTCGGGGACCTGGGGGAGTTTTTGAAGAGCACGAAGCATCGCAAGCTCCGTCGCCACCCTGATCCCCTTGGCATCCACATCACGCGCGGCCGCCTGCCCAAGTGCCCAGCTGGTCGCTCGAGCTTCAATCTCGGGAACCAGCGCAGCTCGGCGCTTGGGAGAGAGGGCTTTGCTATCGGTCAGGCCGAGATCGGAGAGTTGATTCGCGGCAGGATCAGTGAGGATGACCGCCGCAGCGAAGACAGGGCCGAACCAGCATCCACGGCCAACCTCATCAACTCCAGCAATCACTCGGCAGTAGCGGATGACCGTCGCCGGCGCCGACCCGGCCGGGCCTCTTCAGCGGGCTGCTCAGGCTCGGCAACTGCTGCTGCAACGGGTTCAGGGAGCTTTGACTCAGGTCCAGCAACCGATTGCGACGGTGTCGGGGCGCCATGGGTAGGAGTCACCTCCAGTGGGGTGATCTCAACCAGCAAGGGTGCCTCTTCAGCGGTTCCCGAGGCAGGCACGGGCGAAGGTGCCGGGGCGGTTGAACCATTGCGCGCACCACCTCGACCACCACGGGAGCCGCGACGGCGGCGGCGACCTGAATTGGCAGCCAACTGCTGGCGTGCGTCCTCCAGAACTGAGTCGGCATCTTCACCCGGTCGCACCACACGCACTAGCAGGTTGTCATTTTCGGGAGGTGGATCCAGCAGAAGCACAGGGTTCAGCCCCAACCAGCCAAAGACCCTTTCTTGGTCGTCGTCCATCGGCACTGCGACCAGTTCGGGATCCTGGCGGCGGTTGGAGCCCGCAGGCTCGATGGCATCCGATGTGGATTCAGCGGCAACAGTCGTCTCAAGGGGCGAGTCAACCAATTTGGTCTCAGTGGATCCATTAAGCCGGCTGCGGCCACCACGACGTCGGCGACCTCCTCCTGAATCAACAGAGGCAGGGACTTCCGCACGCGCCGATGTTGAAGACCTCACCAGGCCTGTAGCGGCAGCTTGAGGCTGAGGAAGATCCTTCCCAGGCAGCACGGCCTCGTAACCAGGGGAGACTCGACCGAACAGCTCGTAAATGTTCTGACCCTGACGCTTGCGCGTCATCTCAACCAAGCCCAGCTCGGTGAGTTGTGCGATCTGAGGGCGTGCCATGTCATCGCGCATCGCCGTCATGAAATGCTCCAGCAGCTGCAACTGATCACGACGGGAATCCATGTCGATGAAGTCGACGACGATCACACCACCGATGTTGCGGAGCTTCAACTGCCGTCCAATCTCGACAGCCGCTTCGCAGTTGGTCCAGAGAACCGTCTCACGAGCATTGGCGGAACGGGTGAACGAGCCCGAGTTCACGTCGATCACGGTGAGAGCCTCCGTGGGCTCGATGATCACGTAACCGCCGGATGGAAGATCCACCCTCGGTTTCAAAGCATCACGGATGGCCGCATTCACCTTGAAGTGCTCAAGCAGCTCGTCGGATTCGGTGTGTGCCTCCACCAACACGTTGGCCCCTTCCTGGCCCAGGAAGGTGGTCACACGGTCGACAGCGGCGGCATTATCGAGCACCACACGGGATAGGTCAGGGCCGATGTGATCTCTAAGAATCCGATGGATGAAATCCTCGTCCCGGTTGAGCAGAACAGGCGGCGAAGCGATTTCAGCGGCTTTCTGAATCGCTTCCCACTGACGCAGCAAAGACTCGAGATCATCGATGAGTAGGTCTTCACTGACTCCCTCCGCTTCCGTGCGGACGAGCAGACCAGCACCCGGCGGTTTCACCAACACCCCTAGAGCTCGTAGGCGATTGCGCTCTCCTTCGGCGCTGATGCGACGGGAGATATTCACTCCCTGACCACTGGGCTGCAACACCAGATAACGGCCTGGAAGAGCCAGATTTCCGGTAAGACGAGGGCCCTTTGTGCCGGTGGGCTCTTTCATCACCTGAACGAGAACCTTTTGGCGCGGTTCGAGCAGCTCAGTGATGCCTGCAGAACCTTTTTTGAGGCGCAGCGGGCCCAGGTCGCTCACATGGATGAAACCGTTTTTCTCACTCTCACCGATGTTCACAAAGGCGGCGTCAATCCCCGGGAGCACGTTCTCCACCGTTCCGAGGTACACGTCACCGATCTGATAGCGGCCTTGCGCCACGATCAGCTCATCAACGCGGTCATCGGACAGAACCGCTGCAATTCGCAGCTGCTCGGCGATGACAATTTGCTGGGGCATAAACAGGAACTGACGACGCCCGTCAGGGCAGATACCAATCAGTGAGCCGCTGGCTCCTTGATCGGGGGTGAATTGGAATTGCTTTGAGAAGACCCTTCGGTCGAAATGGCACGGAGCGAATCGCTCCTATGGCATCAATATCAGCGCTAGGGCGCTGGCTGGAGCTGAGGCCTAGGCCTCTGGTTCCAAACAATGATTGGGACAATGAAGTCCGGGACGAATCCGTGGCTCAAGCCTCTGGATTGAAGTCCTCATTTGAATTTAGCACTGCAACAGAGTCAGCTCGATCCGTCGAACACGGGAGAGTGACAAGTCAAACCCCAGATGTTGCGAGAGCCAGAACTGCAGCTGGGCCGGCTTGAGACTGCGGCCCTGGGAATCAACAGCAGCGATGAGCTCCAGCTCCGCTCCGCACCCGACTGCACCGGAACAGGGCTCAACAAGCTCCACAAGTCGCAGACTTTGAAGCAGGTCACGCACGTCACGACGACGCGGTCGACCCTTCTTATCAGTGTCTTCCCAGATCAGCTCGTTCTGCGCAAACAGTGCCGAGACGGCCTGCGACCAGTCGACGGATTCACTCTGCGACAGCCGCTCTGAGCCATTTAGAACAAATCGCCAGCGGCTGGCTCGCACCTGCTGAGCAAGGCTGGGCGATGACACCGCCACCTCCTCAGCCGTGATCAGGCGCAATCCCGGTGGCAACGACTGCTGCCAACGCTCCTTCACCCTCAGCGCGTCCACGGTCTCTACAAATTCGAGATCCATCCATTCGCCTTCCCCTTCCACTCCCAAAGGGAGCGCCAGTGCGAGCTGAAGCCGAGGCAATGGATGAAATCCACCTGTGAAGCTCACGGGCAGCTCGGTCCTGCGCAGTGCCCGCTCCAGAAGACGCACCAGATCCAGATGGCTGAGCAGCGCCATCGCTCCTGTTTTGCTGAAGCGAAAGCGAATGCGACAGACACGCTCACTCGGTGGCGCCTGCTGAGGCTTGGCCACTGGGACTTCAGGTGGCGCCACTACAACGTTCTGTCCCAGATCAGGACCACAGACGCCACAGCTGCTGCAAGCTTCAAACGAGCAGTCGGGCACAACGCTAGAGGCGAGCGCATGCTGCAGATCCTGGACGAGCCAGCCTTTGTCGATGCCGCTGTCGATGTGATCCCAGGGCAGGGGTTGCCGGCAGAACGCCTCAAGATCATCACGATCCAGCGCCGACACGGCACTCCAGCCACCAAGCTCCATCTGCCGGTAACTCCCCTGAAGCCCGGCGTGGGCAATGGCACTGGTCCAGGCGTTGTAGGTGCGATCCAGGGCTTCGAACCAGGCATCCATTCCCGCGCCGGCACGCCAGGCCGCTTCAATCACAGGGGCCAACCGCCGATCGCCTCGACCCACAAAATCTTCCATCGCCGAAAGGCGCACATCCGTGAAGTTGAAGCGCACACCTCGAAGCCGTCGTCCCGCATCACGCAGCAATTGCTGACGTCGGAGAAACTCGGCTGTGGAAACGCTGTGCCACTGAAAAGGAGTGTGGGGCTTCGGCGTGAAATTGCTGATGGTGGTATTGAGGCTGAGGCGGCCCAGGTCGCGACAACACTCCTGAAGCATCCGGCAGGTTTCGGAGATACCGAGCACATCGGCATCGGTCTCTCCCGGTAGCCCGATCATGAAATAGAGCTTGACCTTGCGGTACCCGTTCTGCATTGCCGTACGGATGCCCTGCAGAAGGTCATCATCGGTGAGCCCCTTGTTGACGATATCCCGCAGACGCTGAGTGCCGGCTTCCGGAGCAAAGGTGAGTCCTGCCTTGCGTGCACCTCCAAGAATGTGGGCGATGTTCTGGTCGAAACGATCGACTCGCTGGCTGGGGAGCTGAAGCGTGACATTGCGATCCGCAAGCCGATTGCGCAGCTCCACTCCCACAGCCGGGAGCGCCAGGTAGTCACTGCAGCTGAGCGACAGCAGTGAGAAATCGCTGTAGCCGGTCTGACGCATGCCCGTCTCAACGGCCTCGATCACGGCTTCGGGCTCCACATCTCTCGCCGGCCGCGTGAGCATGCCCGGCTGGCAGAAACGACAGCCACGCGTGCAGCCCCGTCGGATTTCCACCGTCAGCCGGTCATGGACTGTTTCCACATGGGGGACGAGACCCATTGCGTAATGGGGCATCGGCGTAGCCACACGTCTCAGCACCCGTTTTGGCAGTCCTGGCTTCAGCGGTTCAAGGCTCACCCCATCTGGGCCCGGGGAATAGAGAGAAGGCACATAAACCCCTGGCACCAAAGCCAGATCAAGCAGCAGAGCCGAGCGTGTCAGCCCTGCCTGCTTGCCTTCGGCCAGCACCAATCCGATCTCTGGCAACAGCTCCTCACCATCACCCAAGGCAATGAAATCGAAGAAGGCCGAATAGGGCTCTGGATTGCTGGTTGCGGTTGGTCCTCCGGCAAAAATCAGAGGCGGAGCCTGCGGGTCGCTCAGCGGAAGGTCCCCGCGATCTGCCGCCCGGATCGGAACCCTGCAGAGATCCAACATCTCGAGGATGTTGGTGGCTCCAAGCTCATAGCTCAGACTGAAGCCAAGAATGTCGAAAGCATTGAGGGGCCAGCGACTCTCCACACCAAAGAGGGCCTGCTCACGTTGCTTGAGGCGTTCGGCCAGATCAGCTGCTGGAAGGTAGGAGCGATCACACACCTGCCCAGGCAGGGCATTGAGAATCGAATAGAGAATGATGTGGCCCAGATTGCTGGAGCCCACCTCATAAAGCTCGGGATAGGTGAGAGCCCAACGAACCCTGGCGGCATGCCAGTCCTTCGGCTCAACGCCGAGCTCATGGCCCATGTAGCGAGCTGGCCTGTTGATGCCCGCATCCACCAGCTCGTCAAATGACACAGGAGCGATGGATGTATTCATATTCAACGCGACGGTCACGGTCTTCCGACCCGACTTCCTTCATCGTATGTAGCAGGATGCCCGCAGAAATCGGTCTTTCTGTGGTTCAGGTCAACGGCAATTACCTCAAACTCAAGGCGGGCTATCTGTTCCCTGAAATCGGACGTCGGGTGAAGGCCTTTGCCACTGCGAACCCTGATGCAGCTCTGATTCGCCTAGGCATTGGCGACGTGACAGAACCACTCCCCAAGGCCTGTCGCGAGGCGATGAAAACAGCCATTGATGAGATGGGTACCGCCGAAGGTTTTCACGGCTACGGCCCTGAACAGGGGTACGGCTGGCTGCGGGAAGCCATCGCCAAGCACGACTTTCAGGCACGCGGATGTGACATCAGCGCCGAGGAGATCTTCGTTTCCGACGGCTCCAAATGCGACAGCAGCAACATCCTTGACATCCTCGGGGCAGGGAACAAGATCGCCGTCACAGATCCGGTCTACCCCGTGTATGTGGACAGCAATGTGATGGCTGGTCGCACCGGCGATGCCGGCGACGAAGGGCGCTATGCCGGTCTCACCTATCTACCCATCAGTGCCGACAACAGCTTCACTGCCGAGATCCCCAGCGAACCGGTGGATCTGGTCTACCTGTGCTTTCCCAACAACCCCACAGGTGCCGTAGCAACGAAGGAACAGCTGAAAGCCTGGGTGGACTACGCCCGCGCCAACGGCTCTCTGATCCTGTTCGACGCCGCCTACGAGGCCTTTATTCAGGACCCGAGCCTTCCCCACTCAATCTTCGAGATCGAAGGAGCCCGTGACTGCGCCATTGAATTCCGCTCGTTCTCTAAGAATGCCGGCTTCACCGGCACCCGCTGCGCGCTCACCGTTGTTCCCAAAGGACTCAAGGGCAAAACTTCTGATGGTGAGGCTGTTGAACTCTGGGGCCTTTGGAACCGAAGACAGAGCACCAAGTTCAACGGTGTGAGCTACATCATTCAGCGTGGCGCCGAAGCCGTTTACTCCGATGCCGGCCAGCAAGAAGTGAAGAACCTGGTGGCCTTTTATATGGAGAATGCCGCAATTATCCGTCGCGAACTCAGCTCAGCTGGCCTCACCGTGTATGGCGGGGAGCACGCTCCTTACGTGTGGATCAAGACTCCTGACGGCATGGACTCCTGGGGCTTCTTTGACCATCTGCTCCATCAAGGGCATGTAGTGGGGACTCCAGGAAGCGGCTTCGGCGCAGCTGGAGAGGGTTACTTCCGCCTCTCGGCATTCAACAGTCGAGACAATGTCGACAGCGCCATGGCGCGAATCAAGGTCCTCTGACTCGCCAGCTGTGCGCCCATCCCCTTTAAATTCGATTTCTCTGAGAACCATGGTCATGGCGGTGGACACCCCCAGCCGTAGCCCAGGTGGAGCGGCCGTTCTGGACAAGGCACCGGAACAGGTCCGCAAGCGCTCTCCCCGGTACAAAGTGCTGCTTCACAACGACCCGGTCAACTCCATGGAGTATGTGGTCACCACCTTGCGTCAGGTGGTTCCCCAACTCAGCGAGCAGGACTGCATGGCTGTGATGCTGGAAGCTCACAACACAGGCGTTGGGCTTGTGATCGTTTGCGACTTAGAGCCGGCCGAGTTCTATTGCGAAACGCTCAAAGGCAAAGGGCTCACCAGCACAATCGAACCGGAGGAGTAATCGTTAAACCCACTGTCGAAGCCTGGGATGGTCTGCTCAGCCTTCACCCCCGCTGGGTCGCTGCGATCGCCTTAATTCCCGCGCTATATGGACTGGGGTGGTTGATGGCACAACCCATCGGTTTGCTGAGTCCTGGCACCTCAGCTTCCAAGCTGTCGCTGATCGGCACGGTTATCACATTCGTGCTGTTCATCCTGGTGCTACCCAGCTGGGTGCGCCAACGCTGGAACAGCCGTCAGCCCTGGCTGACCCTTGGCATTCGCAGCCGCCGCGGCGAGGCATCACCAGGCTCATGCTTGGTTCAGGGCCTGCTGCGTTCGGCAGGCCTACTGGCCTTGATCTGCCTGCCCTTGCTGCTGGGATCCTGGGGGCGCTGGCTCGGGGAACTCACCACAGCGGATGTTGTCAACGCTTTATTGCTGTGCTTCGGACTGGGCTTGGCGGAGGAACTGCTCTTCCGAGGCTGGCTCTGGGGAGAGCTCAACGAACTCACTGGCCCTCGCACAGCAGTCATCAGTCAGGCCCTGATTTTCAGCCTTGCGCACACCCGATTTGATCAGGGTTTTCTGCCGATGCTCGGACTGCTAACAGGCTTGTTGCTGCTTGGTCTGATCCTTGCCCTGCAGAGGCGCCTAGACGGTGGTTCCCTATGGGGCTGCGTCGGATTGCACGGCGGGCTGGTCGGCGGCTGGTTCGCACTACGAGCCGGGTTGCTGCAGGTCTCCCCTAATGCTCCCGAATGGCTGATCGGCCCCGGCGGAGCCCATGCCAACCCCCTGGGCGGGCTGGTTGGAATTATCGCTTTGGGCGTTCTGCTCTGGCGTCAGCTCACGGCCTTGGCTAAAGCGGCCCGGCCCTGAAGCGGTGCTCGAAGTGCTTCCTGCAGAGGGGCCACGCCGTAATCCCTCTCAAGCAGTGACATCACGGTTCGGCCGAAATCGGATGGATCAAGATCAAAGGCTTCCAAGCAGATCCTGCCGAAAGTGCTGCCCATGGGCTCAGGGTTCCAGAGCAGCTTGCGCGCAGTCCAGGGCATCATGCTCATCGGGTTGTAACCGGGTTTGATCAGTCCCTGGTCGAAGCCGTACTGCTCCAGGTGTGTGTGAGGCTGCAGCCCGATAAAGAAAATCGCTGGCTCAACAAGATCTGCGCCAAAGATGCGCTCCAGCTCACGGTGATAGGCAACGGTCTGACGAATCGTCTCCGGACGCTCGTCGATCACATTGAAGGAGTAGTTCACCGAGACATGGTCACGGAAGCCTGCATCCGCCAGCATCCTGCAGCTTTCCAGCACAGTGCGCAGGTTGTAGCCCATGCGCATTTTGCGCACGAGCTCCTGGGAGCCTGAGGTAATGCCGATTTCGAAGTAACTCATCCCGGTCTCGACCATCAGCTGAGCCAGTTCTGGATCCAAATTGTCGGCCCGGATGTAGGCAGCCCAGCGAATATCGGTGAGGCCCTCCGCCTTAATGGCTCGCAAAAGCTCCTTGGCATCCTCGATGTAACGCTTGGCGGGAATGAACTGGGCATCGGTGAACCAGAAACCTCGAACACCTCTGTCGTAGAGCTGACGCATCTCCGAAACCACCGACTGAACAGGATTCAGGCGCACCTGCTTGCCCTCTACAGCCGTGTAGACGCAATAACAGCAGTTATGAGGACAGCCACGTTTGGTCTGCACTCCGACGTAGAAATCACCCCCCTCGAGATACCAGTCGAGCTGGGGCCAAATCGAAGCGATGTAGTCGTAGTCACATGCCGTTTTCGGTCGGCTTTCCGGTTGCTCGTGGATCAACCCGGGCCGAGGGGGCTCACCGACCACAAAGCAGCGCTCGCCATCGAGTGATTGACCGAGAAGCAGTTTCTCCAACAGAGGCTCACCTTCACCGACGGACACAATCGTTCCTTTGGGCAAAGAGCGACCAAGCTGTTCGTAGAAAACGCTGACAGCGCCTCCTCCAAGCACGGCCCTGGCTTCAGGACGATGACGCCTTGCTTGACGAAGCCCCCTACGCACCAGAGCTTGGTTGCGTGAGAGCTCTCCGTAGTGGCTGGTCATCAGCCGGAGTCCACCGAGGGCACCGTGCAACCGCTTTAAGGGATTACGGGCATAGAAGACCTCAAAGGAATTCTGCAGAGGGTTACCGCCCCGACCGTCGACGGGGGCATAGATCTGAATGTCCCTCCAGGAGAACACCAGAAGGGTGGGGCGGAATTGGTCGATCGTGATGCGCAGAACCCGGTGCACATCAAGAACCGGTAAGGCAGCCAGATCAAGAATCCGCTGCGGGATTCCTGGAAAACACTTGTGGAGGTGATCAGCGAGATAGATCGGGCCGATCGGGAAAATTGGATTGCAGGGCAGTCGAACCAGCAGCACCCTTTCGCCGGAATGCTTGGGCTGAGGCAAGAGCTCAGGCGGTTGCAGTAGGGCTTGCATGGACTGGACGCTAACAACCACTTCCCTGAGAACGCCTGAGCGAGGTCTCAATGGTTCTTCATGTCGGCTTCATAAAGCAAGCGACAT